>NZ_VPDQ01000011.1:0-118055 GCF_013417535.1 Acinetobacter sp. YH12241
CAACATTTAGGAAAAACAGGTTGGACAGTTCAACGTTTACTCAGAATAATTCAAGTGAATTTGTTTGAAAGAAGAACTTTAAAAGCTTTATTTTCACCCGATAAAATACCCATAAAACAAGAGGAAGTTCATTTGAGCTTCCTCTTGTGAAAAATTGTGGGACAGCAATGGGGCACTCTCTCCTTTTTCAAAGGAGGATTGGAGAGAATAAAATTACTTCAATAACGGCTTTAAGAATTTCCCTGTATGTGAAGCCTTAACTTTCACAACATCTTCCGGAGTACCTTCCGCGATAATCATACCGCCACCAGCACCACCTTCAGGGCCAAGGTCTACCACCCAGTCTGCAGTCTTGATCACATCCAAGTTATGTTCAATCACAACAATGGTATTCCCTTTATTGCGTAGCTCATGCAGGATGTCCAGCAGCTTGGCAATATCATGGAAATGCAGACCAGTGGTTGGTTCATCCAGGACATACAGGGTTTTGCCGGTATCCCGTTTGGCCAGTTCACGTGCCAGTTTGACACGCTGTGCTTCGCCACCAGAAAGCGTCGTTGCTGACTGACCCAAACGGATATAACCCAGACCGACCTGATGCAAGGTTTCCAGACGACGATGAATCACTGGAATCGCATCAAAGAAATGCATGGCATCTTCAACGGTCATCTGCAATACATCAGAAATATTCTTGCCTTTGTAGTTCACTTCCAGCGTTTCACGGTTATAACGCTTGCCATGACAGGCGTCACACGGCACATACATATCCGGCAGAAAGTGCATCGCTACCTTGATCATGCCATCACCTTCACAGGCCTCACAGCGCCCACCTTTCACGTTAAACGAGAAACGGCCAGCGGTATAACCACGTGCTTTGGCTTCCTGAGTCTGTGAAAACAGTTCACGAATTGGAGTAAACAAACCGGTATAAGTCGCTGGATTCGAACGTGGTGTACGCCCAATCGGGCTCTGGTCAATATCAACCACTTTATCCAGAAATTGCAGACCATCAATTGAGTCAAACTTCTCAGCAGTCAGCGTGGTTGCACCATTCAGCTGAGTCGCTGCCAGTGGCAACAGAGTCCGGTTAATCAACGTAGATTTACCAGAACCTGAAACACCGGTGACACAAGTCATGATTCCCAATGGAATGGTCAGATCGACTTTCTTCAGGTTATGCCCGGCAGCACCCATCAATTTGATCTGTTCTTCCGGTTTTGGTGGCTGAACCCGTTTTTTCGGCACTTCAATTTTCAGTTTGCCAGACAGATATTTACCGGTCAGGGAATCTTTATTTTTAGCGAGTTCCTGATAGGTTCCTTCTGCAATCACATGACCGCCATGCACACCGGCACCCGGACCAATATCAATAATATGGTCTGCAGCACGAATTGCATCTTCATCATGTTCGACCACTAAAACGGTATTACCGAGATCACGCAGACGAATCAGGGTTTGTAACAGGCGATCATTATCACGCTGATGCAGACCAATCGAAGGTTCATCCAGCACATACATCACGCCCATGAGGCCAGCACCAATTTGTGAGGCCAGACGGATACGCTGTGCTTCACCACCAGACAGGGTTTCAGCAGAACGGGACAGGCTCAAATAGTTCAGACCGACAGATACCAGGAAGTGCAGACGCTCACGGATTTCCTTAAAAATCTTGTCCGCAATTTCACCACGCGCACCTTCCAGATTAATACCCTGATAATAGCTCTCGGCATCGCCAATCGACATGCGAGTAACGTCGGCAATGGTCTTGTCCAGAATTTTCACATTACGTGAGATTTCATTCAAACGTGAACCATCACAAGCATCACAAGCGGCATTGGATAGATACTGCGCCAGATCATCACGCACATAATTGCTTTCAGTTTCGCGGTAACGGCGTTCCAGATGCGGCAAGATACCTTCAAATGGCATCACCCGGTTATGACGACGACCACGTTCATCAATATAGCTCAGGTCAATTTTTTCTTTGCCGGTACCGTAAAGGAATTTCTTCTTGGTGTTGGCATCCAGTTCATTCCAAGGCGTTTCCAGAGAAAAACCAAAATGCTCAGCTACTTTTTGCAGCATGCCATAATAATATGGACGCTGACGATCCCAGCCACGAATCGCACCTTGGCTGATGCTGACTTCCTGATTGGGAATCAGTTTGTCCGCACTGAAATGGCTGCGGGTACCCAGACCATCACAGACCGGGCAGGCACCAAAGGGATTGTTAAATGAAAACAGGCGTGGCTCCAGTTCAGCCACAGCGCGGTCACATTCCGGACAGGAGTGTTTGGCAGAAAATACGCGATCATCATTTTCACCTTTCATCCAGGACAGGATCGCAATATCTCCACCGAGACGCAGTGCAGTTTCAAAACTTTCTGCAATCCGGTTACCGAGATCATCACGTACCTTAAAGCGGTCAACCACGACTTCAATAGTATGTTTTTTCTTTTTGTCCAACTCGGGTGGTGGATCAATTTCCATGATCTCGCCATCAACACGCGCACGCACAAAGCCTTGGCTTTGCAGTTGCTCAAATAACGCTGTGTACTCACCCTTACGTTCTCGCACGACAGGCGCTAACAATAACAGCGCAGTGCCTTCTTCCAGTTCTTTAACCGCATCGACCATTTCAGTTACGGTCTGTGCCACCATGGGCAGATCGTGTTCCGGACAGTAAGGTGTACCTACGCGTGCATAGAGCAGACGTAAATAGTCATAGATTTCGGTAATGGTACCTACAGTCGAACGCGGGTTATGGCTAGTCGATTTCTGTTCGATAGCAATGGCTGGGCTTAAACCCTCAATCGAATCAACTTCCGGCTTTTCCATTTGCGAAAGGAATTGACGCGCGTAGGCAGACAGAGATTCTACATAACGGCGTTGACCTTCCGCATATAACGTATCGAATGCCAGTGAGGACTTACCTGAACCAGACAGTCCCGTAATCACCACAAACTTGTCGCGTGGAATATCAAGGTTCACATTTTTCAGGTTATGGGTACGTGCACCTCGAATACGGATGTGACTTTGGCTCATGCAATGATCCTAGAAAATTCATCAAAAACCTTTATATGATACCGAATGAAAAATGTTCAAGTGCAAATAAAAGTATTTTAAACGTCAAGTTGTGTCGGATATTGGTCAAAAGATCAGTACTAAAGCAACTGGGGGAAAATGTAGATTAGATTTGCTCTTTTCCAAACATCTAATGGATGAAATTTCATGATGCATAACTCCATCGAAATTAGCTTCACTTTCCATCATTTAGGGTTTGGCCTAAAAATAAAAAAGCCCTGTATTAAACAGGACTCAGTCAATAGAAACTAAAATTAATCATCCAGACCTAGCCATTGGCGTTGTTCATAAGCACTATCCCAGAACAGCCATTCCAGACGTGCTGCATGGGTATAGGCCTGATGCATTTTTTCCAGAGTATCAGCATCGACCCGCGCTGCCACCCGATCCACAGTAGCAATTACATTGCGTACCGCTGTATGAAAATCCTCACCGGCATAGGTATCAATCCAGGCCTGATACGGATTATTCGGCGCTGCCTTATCGACAATATCCTTACCCACTTCTGCATAGATCCAGAAACATGGCAAAAGGGCAGCTAGAACCACCGGATAACTTTCTGCCCAGGCCGTTGCCTGTAAATAAGAAGTGTAATGATGGCAGGCCAGAGTCAAAGGTGTATTTTCAAATTGGGTTTTGCTGATGCCAAAATCCTGCATAAAGCCATCATGCAGGCTGCGTTCGACCACAATGGCAGTTTTAGCGGCTTCACTGAACTGAATTACATCATCTGCTTCAAAAGCTTTGGCTGCACAGACCGCCAGCGCACGGCCATAGGCCAGTAAATAATGCGCATCCTGAATCACATAATGACTAAAAGCTTCACGGCTTAATGTTCCCTGCGCCAGCTGCTGGTTAAAAGGCAGCGCCAATGTCTTTTGATAAAGTCCGAGATTACGTTGCCATACGTCTTGAGAGAAACTCATACTGAAATCCTTAGCAGTTGAAGTCAAAATATCCAGCACTATAGCAAAGATGAATCTGTTTAAAAGATCAGCAAATCTGAAAAGCAGAAAATACCTAAAAATGGTTCAGGAAGTGCTTTGGTTTAGGCGGCAAAAGTTTCATAATTGGGACAACTTTGAGTCTTAGTATTTCTCTACGTTTAAAGAAATGCATTTAATGAAATTTATCTAAGGTCGATATATATGTTGAAACACTTTGGTTTCTCAATCGTATTTTCGATCGTGTGCCTTGGTTTGTCTGCTTACTGGGGATTCACCCATGGTCCGGAAGCGGGCCTGCAAACCATGTTCACAGCACTGACCATCACCGCTATTCTGGCGATTATGGAAGTGTCGTTGTCGTTTGATAACGCGGTTGTCAATGCATCCGTCCTGCGCGGTTGGGATCATTTCTGGAAAATGATTTTCCTGACGGTCGGGATTCTGGTTGCAGTTTTCGGGATGCGCCTGATTTTCCCGGTGGTCATTGTGGCCGTGACTGCGGATATGGGCTTTATGGAAGTGGTGCAGCTCGCCTTAAATGCACCAAAAGAATATTCGGCTAAACTGATGGCACATCATGCCGAGATTTCTGCCTTTGGTGGTGCCTTCCTGATGCTGGTATTTCTGAACTTCTTCCTGGATGAAGAAAAAGACACCCACTGGTTCCGCATGCTGGAACGCCGTCTGGCGCATCTGGCAAACGTTCCGGCGATGTCAGTCTTTATTACCCTGATTGCCTTATTAATCATGGATTTTCAGGTCGAAGAAGCAAAACGTCTGGATGTTATTCTGGCAGGGATCTGGGGAATCGTGATTTATATCGGGGTACAGGTCCTAAGCCATATGTTAGGTGGGGAACCGGAAGTAGACGAAGAGGGCAACGCCGTTCGTCATGATGCTGAAGGCGTACCGACTGGCGTGGTGAAAGCCGGCTTTGGTGGTTTCCTTTACCTAGAAGTACTCGATGCATCTTTCAGTTTCGACGGGGTAATCGGGGCCTTTGCGATTACATCTGACGTGGTAATCATCATGCTAGGCCTGGCCATCGGTGCGATGTTCGTGCGTTCGATGACTATTTACCTGGTCGATAAAGGCACGCTGGATGCCTATATCTATTTGGAACATGGCGCGCACTATGCGATTGGTGCTCTGGCATTTATCATGCTGGCAAGCAGTACCGGTGTACATATCCCTGAAGTGGTGACTGGTCTGATCGGTGTGGCTTTCATTATCTGGGCAGTCATTGCTTCGATCCAATATACCAAGCGTCAGTTATTAAAAGCAGGCAAATAGCCCCGTGATCGCTGAACAGAAGCGTAGCTCCGGCTACGCTTTTTTATCCATTGGAGCGTAAAACCTCGTGGTTCAGCACGAGGATATAAGCGACTGGAGTAAACCACATGAACGACACGAAATGTCGTTTTAAATACTTGTACTATAGTCACTATTAAGAAAAATACTGTTAAAATAATTGGATGAAGACACTCAAATTACGCATAAAAGACAAACATTGCAAGGTGCTAAATCAGTTAGCATCCGAAGTAAATTTTGTTTGGAATTATGTCAATGATTTGTGTTTTAAACATCTTCAAAAAAAACAACAATTCTTTTCAGCATACGATATTGCAAAATACACGAAAGGCACATCGAAAGAATGCAACTTGCACAGTCAAACTATTCAGGCAGTGACAGAAGAATTGGTCACAAGACGCAAGCAGTTCAAAAAAGCAAAACTAAAATGGCGTGTCAGTAATAAAAAATCAGCTAGACGTTCACTAGGTTGGATACCGTTTAAAAAGGTTGCAATCAAATATGCTGATGGCTGTGTTCAATATGGTAAACACCAATTCAAGTTATGGGATAGTTACGGTTTAAGTCAATACAGGGTTAAAACAGGCTCATTCGTTGAAGATAGCCGAGGCCGTTGGTATGTATGTCTTGTAGTTGACAATGCTAAAACAGAGAAAACCACCGCTAAAACCTCAATTGGCATAGATTTAGGTTTAAAAGATTTAGCCACTTGTTCAGATGGTGTAAAACTTAAAGCCCCTCAAATCTATCGGAAATATGAACAAAAACTTGGTATTGCTCAACGTGCAAAAAATAAAAAACGAGTGAAAGCAATTCACGCCAAGATTAAAAATGTAAGACAAAACATGCTGCATCAATTCAGCCATAAACTAGTAAAAGAACATGCAGCAATCTTCGTTGGCAATGTGAATGGCAAAGCATTAGCGCAAACCAAACTAGCCAAGTCTGTGTTAGATGCCAGTTGGACAACACTAAGAACCATGCTCAAGTATAAATGCGAGAACGCAGGGGTATGGTATGAAGAAGTCAATGAAGCCTATACCACCCAAACTTGTTCGTGCTGTGGCTCACGCTCCAGTAGTCCGAAAGGTAGAGCAGGTTTAGGAATAAGAGAGTGGCAGTGTGGTGAGTGTGGTAGCTCATGGGATCGGGATGTAAATTCCGCACTGAATATTCTTGCGCTCGGGCATGAGCGTCTAGCAGTAGGAATCCCCTTGCTAAAGGTTGGGGGAGGATGTCAATTTTCAGATAGTCCTCATCTTTATTTCAAATAAAATTCATGCATTCCTTTGAGCGGAATGGCCTATAATCTACGCATCAAGATTAACTAACTCGATCGCCAGACTTTATGATGAATGCCTTAGAACGTCGCTCGACCTTTGCCCTGAGCAGTATTTTCGCACTGCGCATGCTGGGGTTGTTTATGATCATCCCTGTATTCTCGGTAGCAGGGCAGTCATATGAATATGCTACGCCGGCACTGATTGGTCTGGCGGTGGGTATTTATGGCCTGACACAGGCCATTTTACAGATTCCGTTTAGCCTGATTGCAGACCGCTATAGCCGTAAGCCACTGGTGGTTTTGGGCTTGTTGCTATTCGCTCTAGGTGGTGCGATTGCTGCAATGTCTGACACCATTTATGGCGTGATCATCGGTCGTGCGATTGCGGGTGGTGGAGCAGTTTCAGCAGTGGTAATGGCCTTACTGGCCGATGTGACCCGCGAAGAAAACCGCATGAAAGCCATGGCGGTGATGGGCATGAGTATCGGCCTGTCCTTTGTGGTGGCCTTTACCATGGGGCCGTGGGTGACAGGACTGGTCGGCATTTCCGGTCTGTTCTGGGTGACCACCGTAATGGGCTTGGCTGCGATTGCGATGTTGTTGATGGTCCCTAAAGTTACCCGTCATCATAAAAATTTTCAGCAGGGCTATCTGGAGCAGCTAAAACAGGTCCTGAAAATGGGGGATCTGAACCGTCTGCATATTTCAGTATTTACCCTGCATTTGCTGCTCACAGCCATGTTTATTTATGTGCCATCGCAACTGATTGAAGTTGCTGAACTGCCATTATCGAGCCATGGTTGGGTCTATCTGCCGCTGCTGGTCGTCAGTCTGTTTTTTGCCTTCCCGAGCATTGTACTGGCAGAGAAATATCGCAAGATGCGCAGTATTTTCCTGACAGCAATTGGCGGGATTATTCTGGGTCTGTTGATCATGATTTTTGGCTTTGAATCCAAATATGTGCTGATCGGTGGATTAGGTTTATTCTTTATTGCCTTTAACGTCATGGAAGCCTTATTGCCCTCATGGTTGTCCAAAGCAGCCCCGATTCAATCTAAAGCCACTGCGATGGGCGTGAATGCCAGTAGTCAGTTTCTGGGCGCGTTTTTTGGCGGGATTATCGGTGGACAATTGTTGTTACTCAACAACACTTCGCTCGGTTGGAGTATTTTATCGGCAATTGCTATAATTTGGCTGCTCATGAGTTTTGGGTTGGCTCAACCACGCTATCTTTCATCGCTCGTGCTTCGTCTGCCAGAGAGTAAACAAACAGATGAATGGACTTCTCAACTTTTGGCGATTCGTGGTATTGAAGAGGTTGTGGTCATGTCTGAACAGCAAGTCGCCTTTGTCAAGGTCGATAAACAGCAGGTTGATGATGTTTCGCGACAACAATTAACGCACTTGTTAGGTAAAGAGGTAGCCATTTAAACATAACTCTTATAAAGTAAAATATAGAAATAAATAGGAAGTGTACGTCTGATGCGTGGTGTTAATAAGGTCATTTTAGTTGGTACTTTAGGTCGAGATCCTGAGACCAAAACTTTCCCAAATGGTGGTTCTCTCACTCAATTCTCTATCGCAACCAGCGATTCATGGACTGATAAAAATACGGGCGAACGTAAAGAGCAAACCGAATGGCATCGTATTGTGCTGCATAACCGTTTAGGTGAAATTGCACAGCAATATCTGCGCAAAGGTTCTAAAGTTTATATCGAAGGTTCATTACGTACCCGTCAATGGACAGATCAAAGCGGTCAAGAACGCTACACAACGGAAATCCGTGGTGAGCAAATGCAAATGCTGGATTCTGGTCGTCCACAAGGCGAGCAAGGCGATAACGGTTTTAACCAGCCACGTTTTAATAACAATAACCAGGGTGGCGGTTATGGCAATAATCCTCAAGGTGGTTATGGCTCAGCTCCTCAGCAAGGTGGTTTTAACAATAATCAGGGCGGTGGTTATGGCAACAATAACCAAAATAACCAGGGTGGTTATGCGCCGAAGTCTGCACCTGCTCCAGTAGCAGCGCCTGCAGCTGATCTGGATGATGATCTTCCATTTTGATCCCGATATTAGAAAGGTAAATCATCATGAAAACCCGCCATTTGGCGGGTTTTTCATATCTAGGTTCTTCTATTTTTTCACGGACACCCACATGGTGATCACTGCCCGAAATATGACTTCTTCTGCAGTATCTTTAATTTCTACATTGACCAGATAATCGCTGCCTTCGTTCCATATAAAGTTAGGCTCGGCGGGTGTCGCAATCGCGATCAGATCAGTAGTGGCTTTTTTGACATATTCGACCTGCATACCCTTGGGAATCCAGCGATGAGTTTTCGGAACGGTTGCATCGGTCATGGTGCCGCCTGCCAGTTCAGCCATGTTACACATGGCAATCGCGTGTACAGTGCCTAAATGGTTCAGCACGGCACGATGTTTCTGCACAATATTCAGGCTTTAAATCTTCAAACAGTGGAGAAATACTGCCGAAATAGGGTGCTTTTAGACAAAGTAATTTAGAAAAAAGATATTTACCGGCTGGCTTATTTTCTAGGCTTTTCCAGATTTTTAGGGCTTGGCTCATATATAACTTCCTGTATATTATTTTTAATCAGAATAATATTCTCATACAGAATATTATTCTGTATTAGCACATCTGACAAAAACCAGACATCAGGCTGCCAGCCTGCTTTCAAAAATAGAGAGGATTTAAATATTAAAAATGCAAAACATGGAATTGCTGGAAAGGATTTTTAAGGGAAGACGGGCTTTACTCAAACGTCAGATTCTGGAATGTGCATTGACAGAGTTTCTGCGTACAGGCATTGCTGCGACTACGATTGAAATGATCCGTGATCAGGCCGATACCAGTATCGGGGCGATCTACCATCATTTTAAAAACAAGGAAGGGATCATTGCAGCACTGTATATTTCAGCACTTACAGATCAGTCGGAGCAGCGTTTGCAGGCTTTGTCACAAGTTCAGGGTATTGAACGAGGTATACAGGCAGTGATTCAGAGTTATATCGATTGGGTTGTAGCATATCCTGATTTTGCCCGCTTTCTTTATGCCGCGCATCATACAGTTCAAAATAGTGACTTCAAAGAGGAATTGCAGCAGTCGAATCAGCAGCGCAATCAGGAATTAAAACAATGGCTGGCTCAGCAGGCAGATATCAGTCAATTACAAGCTATTCCCTTAGAACTGCTTATGTCACTGATCATTGGACCCACTGAAAGTTATTGTCGGAGCTGGTTATCTAGTCGAGTCCACGCCTCTCCTAAACACTATGCAGCAGCCTTGGCAAAATCGGCCTGGAAATCTATACAGCATTTTCAAGAAAGTAAAACCGTCAAAATCGATTAAACAAATCAGAAAGATAAAAATAAAAGGAACTATAAATCTAAAAAACCGATAGTTTTAATAAAAAGTTACGGTTTTACCTATTGGTGATTTTTGCGTATTCTTAACTACATCAAATGAACACACACTTTCACGAATAGATAGGAATAGACTTATGAGTTTAATCAATACTGAAGTTAAGCCATTCAACGCAACTGCTTACCACAATGGCCAATTTATTGAAGTGTCTGAGCAAGACATGAAAGGCAAATGGTCTGTAGTATTTTTCTATCCTGCTGACTTCACATTTGTTTGTCCAACAGAATTAGGCGATCTTGTTGATCAGTATGCTGAATTCCAGAAACTGGGCGTAGAAATCTACTCAGTATCTACCGACACGCACTTCACGCACAAAGCTTGGCACGATACTTCTGACGTGATTGGTAAAATCCAGTATCCAATGATCGGCGATCCAACCTGGACTTTGGCGAAAAACTTTGAAGTGCTGATTGAAGCTGATGGTCTGGCGGATCGTGGTACTTTCGTGATCGATCCAGACGGTAAAATCCAGATCGTTGAAATCAACGCGGGCGGTATCGGTCGTGACGCGCAAGAACTGCTTCGTAAAGTAAAAGCGGCTCAATATGTACACGCTCACCCAGGTGAAGTATGTCCTGCAAAATGGAAAGAAGGTGAAGCGACTCTTGCTCCTTCAATCGACCTGGTCGGTAAAATCTAATTCGATAACACTTTATCGAAATTAAAAAACCCAGCCCTCAGCGCTGGGTTTTTTATTATCTACTGCTCATGACTACCTAAATTAACGTCTTATAGCAAAGCTAAAGTTATAAGTAGCTACACAGAAATCTAAGAGTCGAACCGTCTTATATTTGAAATACTGCATTCTAGAAGTACGGTATTGATGACTGCTGATAAAGCTTAAAATGGCTGCATGTTCATCCTATTGTGTATAGGAGTAAAAGATGAAAAAAATTATTGGTGTTTACCGTAATCAAAACATGCACTGGGTTGGTGACGGCTTCCCGGTGAAAAACCTGTTTTCTTATGACCGTTTGGGGCAGGCCATTAGTCCATTTTTATTGCTGGATTATGCAGCGCCGTATCACTTTGCGCCAACCACTGAGCAGCATGGTGTAGGTTCACATCCGCATCGTGGTTTTGAAACTGTAACCTTGGCTTATCAGGGTGCAGTGACCCACCAGGACTCCAGTGGCGGTGGCGGTACGATTCAGACCAGCGATGTGCAGTGGATGACAGCGGGTGCAGGGGTGGTGCATGAAGAATTTCATTCTCCAGATTTTGCGCAAAAGGGCGGCCTGTTTGAAATGGTTCAACTCTGGGTCAACTTGCCAGCCAAAGACAAAATGACCGCGCCACGTTATCAGGCCATTACTGCAGCTGAGATTCCACGGATTGAAATGGATGAAGGTGCAGGACATATCCGGGTGATTGCCGGAGAATTCGGAGGTCATCATGGCCCTGCGCATACCTTTAGTCCGGTGAATGTCTGGGATGGCGAGCTAAAAGCGGAGTATGAAACTACGTTGCATGTACCTACCGGACATAATGCTTTGCTGGTTGTACTGGCGGGTGAGCTGGTGGTAAATGGCAGTCAAAAAGTCCTGGATAGCTCTATTGTGATGTTTGCGCGCGATGATGATCCTGAAATTCAGCTACAGGCCGATCAGGACACTAAATTTTTGCTTTTGACCGGTGAGCCGCTGAATGAACCTATTCAAGGCTATGGCCCATTTGTAATGAATACCAAGGAAGAAATTATTCAGGCATTTCAAGATTTTAATCAGGGTAAATTTGGTGAAATCGCGGTACAGGCCGAATAATACAGTCAGTCTTAAAACAAAGAAGCCTCTGCACAAGCAGAGGCTTTTTTTTCTAATGCGCTGGAATTTCTTGTCGTTTTTACGAGTTTCTTGGATAAATTCATTTTGTTTATCTCTATGAATTTATCTCTTTCTTGTGCTGCATATTATAGAGTGTTTTGCGGTCTTTGTAAACCGATGATTAAAAAATCGGTTAATTAAATCATTTGTTTTTTAAAGATTTATTTTTAAATATTTAAATATAATGGCGGTTTAAGTTACTCTATATAAAGACGTTTTTTGCTATTCAAAAAATGTAATTTATTTGTAAAGTTACGTTAACTCAGACTTACGAAAAAAAAGTATTCTGGAAGATTTTAATAACCTATTTGCCGAAAGCATGGTTCATAATTTCTTTTAGTTTTTCAATGACGGATGATCAGATTGGATATCGCAGTAATTGGTAGTGGCATGGCTGGACTGGCTACTGCCAGAATTCTTCAGGACGCAGGACATCGCATTACTATTTTTGAAGCGCTTCAAGGTCGCGGCATGGACAGTCATAGTCTCGAATTTGAAGGAGGCCTCATTGACGCACCTTTACGTGTGATGAATCCTTATCTGTGGAAAAATACCTTAAGTCTGGCGACTCATCTGGGCATTAAAACTTACCCGGTACGTACCTATATGGCCTGTAGCTGGCTGTTTGAAGACCGGGTAGAAACCTGGCTAACCACGTCACGTAGCCGGATTGGCAATATTCCGATTATCAATAACCGCAAAGGCATCCAGCAATATGGCTGGCGTCTGGTTAAAGGTTTGCTGCAACTCAAAACAGCCTTGGCAAAATTCTTTAAATCCAAAAATCAGGACATCAGCCTGGCAGAATTTATCAATCGCAATGAGATTGAAGAAGTGTTCTGGCATGGTGCGGTGATGCCGGTGCTGTATACCATCTGTACCTGTAATCCAAAAACCATTGGTGAATGGCCAGCCAAACCTTTATTGATTTTCCTGCGTCAGCTAACGGATGGTGATGCCTTATTACGTATGCAGGGCGGTACTCCGGCTTTGGTAGACAAGCTGATTGAAGGCATTCACATTGAAAGTGGTGCGCCGATCGTTTCGGTAAAAGAGCAGGGCGACAAAGTACTGGTAGAAAATGCAGCGGGTCTGTCGAAAACCTTCGATCGCGTGGTGGTTGCGACACCAACCAATCATATTGATGAATTCCTGGATCATGAACAGTTTGGCCGTGATATCGAGCTGTTAAAGAAATTCAAATTTGAACAGGGTGAATTGGTCATTCACCGCGATAGCAGCGTGATGCCACCGAAACGTAAGGATTGGGCTGTACTCAGCTATATGATGGATCGCAAGTTTACCCGTCAGCAATTTACGGTTTGGCTGAATGCGGTTGAACCGAGTCTAGTGGGTAAATCACCAGTATTCCAGACCTGGCGTCCTGTGACTGAGATTGATCCGAAAAAAGTGATTTCATCAGTGACCTTGACCCGTGCGGTAGTAGATGCCAATACCATCGCCCTCAATAAAGAATTACAGCATCGTCATCTGGAAATGAACCGTAAAGTGTTCTACTGCGGCTCATGGTCATCGGACGGTTTACCAATCTTGGAATCTGCAGTGACTTCTGCCATGAAAATTGCTGCAATTATGGGAGCACCGTTGCCATTTGAAGGACTTAAACCTAAGATCGAGGTAGCACCCCAACTCGGTTATTGATTGATGCAATGGTTTCAGGCACTTCGTCAGCGTCTTCCTCAACATAAATATGCAATTGATGCTTCGTTGCTGGGAGACCAGTCGCAGTTGCCCTGGAGCAATCTGGGTTATTGGCGGGAAGGGCAGCAGGATTATGTAGCTGCCTGTCGAACTTTGGCCGACCATTTGGCAGAAATGGTCGGTTTAAATTCAAAGGATAAATTGCTGGATCTGGGCTGTGGCCAGGGTGCCAGCCTGTTGCACTGGCAGCAACACTATCAGGTGCAATATCTGGCCGGTGTAGAACTTCAGCCTGCTTGTGTGGCGAATATTCAGCAACATTTACCTAATCTCAATGCCATCTATCCGGCTTCTTTCCTGCGTTTAAAAGACATGCATTTTTCCCAGCGCTTTGATGTGGTGCTATGTCTGGATGCTGCCTATCATAGTTCCGTTCCCGAACTTCTAGATCAGGTACGCAGTGTTTTGAACACCAATGCACGGATTGGCTTTCATCATCTGATCTTGTCTGAAAAATGGAACAGCTTGAATGCGCTGCAAAAGCGTAAATATCAGTTTCTGCTGACATCCGCCGATGTCAATTTAAAAAACCTGATGTTGAAAAATGAGCTTTATCATTGTTTGGAAAATTTTGAATTTAAGAATATTCAGATTGAAGATCTGTCCGAAGCGGTATTTTCAGGTTTTGCTGATTATGTAACGCAGAATTTAAATTCAAAGGACTTGAAACAGAAAGGCAAAAGACTGGATCAGTTTAAACTTCAGATGACGGCAAAGCTTTGTCGGAAGTTATATCAGGATGGGATCGTGCGATATGTACAGGTGACAGCGCAGGCGATCTGAAGACTAGAGACAAGCTAGATAAAAATACCAAGTCCAGAAACATCAAAGCCTCACTAAAAAGCGAGGCTAAGAAAATGGTGCCGGCACACGGATTCGAACTGTGGACCTACTGATTACAAGTCAGTTGCTCTACCAACTGAGCTATGCCGGCGTTGTGGAGTGCATTTTACAGATTTTTCTTAAGGGCGCAAGCCAAAAAATAACCGTTCAATCTTATAACCAATTTTTTATTGCTGATCATTGAATCATCTTCACTCAGGCATCTACATTTAAATCATGAAATTGCCCATATCAGTGATATGGGCAAGGATAAGGGGTTGATATTTAAAATCTATTATGAGTGAGTTAAAAGGGAATTATCTGCTTTTGAGTATCCGATCCAGGTCTTGTGCGCATTCCTCTAAAGTAAAGGCCATATCAAACTGCATTTGAGGTTTGAGTTCTTGAGCAAGACTTCTCCACTGTTCAATTAATTTTAGGGCTTTTTGAATCTTATGTTTGTTGACGTCTTTGGCAATGGTCGGGGTATAACCACCGCGTTTGGCATTTTTTATCTGTTTCATGTAGTTTGCGCTGTTATTCATGTCCACTCTCCGAATAGCAGTGTTTCCACTTTTTTCTAACCCAAATAAGGAAGACTCAAGCAATAACGTTTTCTATCTTTAGGTTTTTATTCTCCTTTTATCCTGTTTTGATTCCACCATAACATAGCGATGATGACAATGAAATTAAGCTATTTTTATGCCAGTTTTTGTCTCCATCATATAAATAAACTAAAAGAAGAACATAAAGTTAAGAAAGTAATAAAAATGGATATATCATGGTTTTATCCAGAGAATTTATTTCAATATATCCCAGCCTATATCCTTACATCTTTAAATCTATCAAAAGAAAAGGCAAGCAATACTCATCTCAAAAATAACCAGTAAAATGAATTATCCTTTTTCAATTCATCTGTCCAAGATGCTCACTTTTAAGGTTTTAGACTATAAAAAAAGCCCAATATAAAATTGGGCTAGGGCTTAAGGCTCGACTTCTAGCGGATCACCATCTTCAGGACGAAGATGACGTGTGCCATCATCCGCAGGATCTACACTTGATCCATCTTTGGTGATCGGGTTGTACATTTCATCCTCTTTTTTATCGTCAGTGAACTCTTCATCTTCGAAATCCAGAGGCTCGTTATCATCATCAAAATTTAGGGGTTTTTCATCATCTTTCATAGCGATCCATCATTTTTTACCAAGATAGGATCATGCTCGAATATTCCTCAGTGTCATTCAACAGCCATCCGGCATCATTTATGTAACTTGTATAGTTATTCTTTTATTTTTAATCCATTCCCTAATAATTTCGGCAAAAAAAAAGGCTTAAATCCTTTAGGATTAAGCCTTCTAATGCACCTTCTAAGACATCATGTGGCTACATGATAATGAATTTTGGCGGTGAGAGTGAGGAAGCTAGGTTTTATAATTAAGTATTTGAATGTTATAAATATTATTGACTATTTTCCCACAAAAATACCCTCAAACAAAATAATAATTGAGTTTTTTGATCAATTAGGTTGGGGAAATTATAATTAGATACATGATTACTCTTTAGTCCCAAAAGCTTAATTGATCAACGCTGATCATATTACACTACATTTCTGCCATTTCATCAGATATAATTTTTTCTATTGTTTCATAGGTTTGATGAGCTATTTGTTCAGCATGAGGCGTAGCTAAATCTGCTCCAACTTTATTAGGAATATAAAAATTATTATTCATTCTTTCTATAATAGCTTCATTCTCAAAGAATTCATCTGCTGGAAGTCCAGCATCTGCTCCTGAATCATTAATATATTTTCCAGCCAAGTCTAAATACAAACATTTTTTTGATTTTTGAAATGTAATATAGCAATTCGAGATAAGATCTTTAATTCCTATAATTCCACTTTCTTTAAAAGTATCATACACTTGTTTGGACGATGTCTTAATTTCTGCAGGATTAGGTTGTAAGTAATATAATAGTCCAGTTTCGTATGTGGACATCGCTCTTTCATCAGTAACTGTATTGGCTTCATCACTTTCTGCATAAACTTCTTCACTATCATTCATTAACTCTGAATCAGCTAGGCTGTAATCTTCTTCAATTCCTGTCGCCTCTACCGCAGCGGCATCTGCTGCTGCTTCAGCTTCTTCAGCAGCCTCTCTTGCCTCTTCAGCAGCTAGAATTGCTTCTACATCGGATTTATCCGATAAACTCTGCATATATGAGTTTGCTACAATTACAATTATGAAAATCAAAGCTAATGCAATACAAGTACTACCTATTTGTATGAAAACTTTTTTCTTTGAAATTATCCAATTTTTAAATTTTATAAAAGGGGAGAAAATAGAAAAGCTATTTGGGACATCAATGGAGATATTCATTTTGAAACTTTTAGAATCAGCTTCTTGGCTGTTGTCTTTTGAGCCGTTAGTGGAGTTGGTTTTATTTTGCTGTTCAAAAGCTGCTCTTTGAGCTCGCATAAACTCTTCTTGTTCCTTCTTCTTAATATATTCTTCTTGTTGCTGCTTACGTCGGGCTTGTTCTGTAAGAAATTGATCATAATTTTTACGTTTAATTGGATCGATTAAAGTTTCATATGCTTCTCTAATTTTAATCATTATTTCATTTGCATCATTACCTTTATATCGATCTGGATGATATTTTTGAGCCAACCCTTTATATGCAAGCTTAATAATTTCTTCTGGTGCATCTTGAGAAATATGCAATATTTCATATAAATTCATAAATTATTTCTTTCATAAATTAATTTTAATTAAGGCATTAGACCCCCTCTAATGCCTTAAAACTTAATATTCAAATATCCAGCTTCGGTAAAGCCTTCACTATCTCCCTCGTTTCAAAACTGATCATAATCACACGCAAGAACAGTTCAAGCGGGTATAAATTTGAATGACTATGACATTTTTGTCGTCCATTCCTTAGAGAATGAAGGCTGATACCCGCAAATATACCCGCAAAAGTGCGGGTATTCTACTGTTATGCTATGGAGTGTATTAGATAATAAAAAAGGCCTAAACCTTTTAGATTTAAACCTTTTAGGACTGCATACGATTGCATGAGTATAAAATTTGGCGGTGAGAGAGGGATTCGAACCCTCGATACGCTATAAACGTATACACACTTTCCAGGCGTGCTCCTTCAGCCACTCGGACACCTCACCATGGCCGTGGATGATATAGAAAAAAAGCCACTCTGCCAAGCTTGAAACAATTGATTTGCGGAAAAACTTTGAGCGCAGTGTTATGATTCGCAAAAATGCTTGTTAAAAACGAAGACGATATATGCAAAGCACTGCACAGAAAGCAGCTCTCCCGGTAATTACGCTGGCTGCGCTTGGGGTTGTTTTTGGAGATATTGGAACCAGTCCATTGTATGCACTACGCCAATGTTTTCTGACGTCGCACCTTGCCATTAGTGAAGCTTCGGTGTTGGGCATTTTGTCCTTGATCTTCTGGTGCATCATGCTGACGGTGAGCTTCAAATACGTCACCATTATCATGCGTGCCGATAACAACGGTGAGGGCGGGATCATGTCCTTGCTGGCTCTCAACTTGCGAACCACACGTATTTCTGATGACAAGAAAATTTACCTGATTGCGCTCGGCTTTATTGGGGCATCGCTGTTTTTTGGTGACGGGATCATTACCCCGGCGATTTCCGTATTATCTGCAATTGAAGGGCTGAGTATTGCCACACCTGTGTTTAATCAATGGTTAGAGCCTTTATCGATCGGGATTATTGCGGGACTCTTTCTGGTACAACGTCATGGCACTGGAACCATGGGCAAATTTTTTGGTCCGTTGACTTTACTGTGGTTCCTGTCAATTGGTGGTTTCGGTTTGTGGAGTATTATCCAGACCCCGACAGTACTGGCCATGGTGAATCCATACTGGGCCTATCATTTTGTGGTCGATCAGCCTTTTGTAGCCTTCTTGACCATGGGGGCCGTAATTCTGACCATGACCGGAGGTGAAGCCATTTATGCCGATATGGGGCATTTTGGTCGTCTGCCGATTCGTCTGGCCTGGTTTATTATTGTGTTACCCTGTTTGTTACTGAATTATGCTGGGCAGGGCGCGTTGTTGCTGCGCCGTCCTGAAGCACTGGAAAATCCTTTCTATATGCTGCTTCCGGAATGGGGCTTATATCCAATGATTGGTCTGGCAACAGCAGCTGCTGTGATTGCTTCACAGGCGGTCATTACCGGGGTATTCTCCATGGTGAATCAGGCCATTCAACTGCGCTATTTACCGCGTCTGAGCGTAAAACATACCTCAGCCGAAGAGCGTGGCCAGATTTATCTGCCCTTCATTAACTGGATGCTGTTTATTTCCGTAGTGATTCTGATTTTACTCTTTGAAAATAGCGCCCGCTTAGCGAGTGCTTATGGGGTCGCAGTCACCATGACTATGCTGTGTGGTACCATTTTAATCAGCATTCTGGCTTATGGTTTCTGGCGCTGGCCAATCTGGAAAGTAGTGTTATTTGCCACACCATTCCTGATGCTGGATCTGGTTTTTGTAGCCTCAACTTCTTTAAAAATTGCATCAGGTGGCTGGGTGCCGATCCTGCTCGGGGCGGCATTATTTACGATTCTGATGACCTGGAAAGATGGTCGTGCACTGGTCTTGAACCGTCTGGAAAAAGATGCGCTACCAATTGACCTGTTTATTAAGAGTATCTCAATTGGGGGAGGCACCAAGTTTGTGCCGGGTGAAGCGATTTTCCTGACCGGAACTCCGACCATTGTGCCGCATGCGATGTTGCACAATATCAAGCACAACAAGGTGCTACATGAGCGCAATATTCTAGTGACGGTTATTACCCGGGATATTCCTTTTGTAGGCGATGAAGAACGCATCAAACTGGAAAAACTCAGTGAACATTTTTATCGAGTCACGATGTATTACGGGTTTAAGGATCAGCCAAATATCCCGGAAGCATTGCAACATGCGTATGCAGAATGGGGCTTTGAATATGACCTGATGCAGATCAGTTTCTTTATCTCCCGGGAACGGATTATGCATACGGTGGGAGAGGGAATGGCACCCTGGCGGGAAAAACTGTTTGTTTCCATGCAGCGTAATACCAGTCCGGTCAGCGACTTCTACCAGATCCCGACCAACCGGGTGGTTGAACTGGGTAGCCAGATCGAGATGTAAAAATAGAAAAACCAGAGCTAGGCTCTGGTTTTTTTAGGGGAGAGAAATTTAGAAAGCTTTATAACAAATTATTGTTCTGTTGCTTCTGTCTCAATCGGCATTTCAGGGGCGGCGTTTAAAGGTGCATCTACCGCAGGATCAGCTTCAGCTTCTACTGCAATTTCAGTTTGCTCAGTCATCGCAGCCGCTTCAGGTGCAGCAGCTTGCTGTTCTTCAAGAGCTGGTTGCTCTACAGCTTCACCCATAGTCATTTCCTGTTCTGTAGCAGGGGCTGCTGGTTCAGACTCAAGATTGGCTGGAGCTGGATTGGTATCCGGCATTTCTGGTTGTGCAACAGGTGCATCAGGCATGCCTGGTGTTGGCATTGGCTGATTTGGCATTGATTGTTGTGGCTGCTGGCCTGGCTGAGCAGGTGCAGACATTGGCTGGTTTACCAGACGGATCTGTCCAGAGTTCACCAGGCTTTCCAGTGAGGCTTGCTGACCATTTACAGTGGTACTAATTTTAGCTTTAGATAAGCTTTCAAGTGTTTCACCCGCTTGTACAGGAGGCTCAGCGAATGCGCCGGCACTGATCACACTTGTAAATATTCCGAGACCTAATAACTTAGATAGTTTGGAATTCATAAATTAACTCCATTGCTAATAATTGTACGTAATTTGAGTAGTCAAATAGCTTTGCACACTCAAGACGAGGTCACAATCAAAGCTACTTAAAGGTTAAAAAACCGCGCTGAAAGCTCACTAAAAAAACGACACTTTGTTACAAGATTTAAGAATATAGGGGTAGATTGTGTAATTATTAGGCAAATAAAGAGGGTAAGATATACTTCATATACATGGCTTGTTAAGCTCGCAAAACCCCCGATTTTGATCTTAAAAGCACGTGTAGCATGGCAAAGAAGCAGCGTAAGTCGAAGAATTCAGTTTTTCAGTTTTTTAATGAAAATAGCGTGAAAGTGATCTTGGCAATGGTCGCTTCCGGGAGTTTTGCGATTGCGTTTGGCCAGGAAAAAATCAGTCAGTGGATTTCTCTGCCTTCTACATCGAATTCGAGCTGTCTGGAACAGTTTTACCGGGACATCCCGCCATACTTAATGAAAGACAGCCTGAAAAAAGACAGTTATTCACTGTGTTTTAATGGCTTTAATGTGGGTTATTCTGGGGTATCCAAAACGCCACTATGGGTGGCGGAGGCCTTAACACCGAAGCGTCTGAGCCAGAAAATTCCACGTGAAGACAATTTCCATGAAGAAACACGACTGAGTGCTGCTCATCGCGCGACTTTGGCTGACTACCGGGGTTCAGGCTATGACCGAGGCCATATGGCGCCAAATGCAGATATGCCAAATAAAGCTTCACAGTCTGACAGTTTCTCGCTGGCCAATATGGTCCCGCAGGCACCAAAGAACAATCAGCAGGTTTGGCGTGAGCTGGAAGAAGCAACCCGTGCCATTGTGACCAAGCAGAAGCAGGACGTATATGTAGTGACCGGGCCGGTCTTTGCTGCCAAAAAGCTGAAAACTATTGGCAAGGGTGTAATTGTACCAACTGCCGTGTATAAAGCGATCTACATGCCGAAAACTGGTGCCATTGGTGCCTACTATGCACCTAATGATAATTCGCTCAAGGTTCGCATTGTCAGTGTCTGCTATCTGGAAGAGCAGCTCGGCATTAACCTGTTTCCTCAGTTAACTGAAGAACAGAAACGTAATACCTATCATCTGCCGTTGACTGCAAATGCCGTGAAGGCCAACCAGAAAATTGCCTATTCCAACTGGGACGCAGAAAGCCAGTGTGCTGAAGACGTGCCAAAAGAAGATCTGGAAAAACTGCAGCGTGAGTTCAAACCGTCGGCTTCAAGTTCGGCCAGTACAAGCAATACCAGCTCATCAGTTAATAAGAACGGGATCGATCATGATACCCAGGACACGATTGTTAAACAGCTGATTGAGGCCTTGTTGCAATACATCCTGCAGCTGCTGAAATAGTGAAAAGGAGCTTGCTGTAAAAAGCAGGCTTCAGGTAGCATGCTGAAGACAGGTGAGTAAAAATAATAAAACAGAGTAGAAATTAATGTTTAAAGCATTTGAAAATGGAACCGAATCGCATGCGATTCATGATCTGACAGTTGAGAATGATCTGGACCGTGTCAGTCTGTATGGCAATCTGCAAATTACTAAAGACCAGGCTGGTCTCAAGGCGGCCAAAGTTTTGCAGGCACTGTTAAATGATATTGTGCAGCAACTCGAAGAAACACCGGATCTGCCAGAAAAAATTGAACGCAATGATGCAGATGAAATTGAAAATCCATTTTTATAGAAATTTCTTAATCACTATTCTGGCTAGAAAAAAGCTTCTTTAATGAGGAGCTTTTTTATTTTATTCAAACTTTTAAATCTGATATGGGACATTAATCTCTGCGGTAGCAGGATAGTCCAGAAATTTTTCCTGCACCTGGGTTTTTAGATATTCTGAGCGCCATTGTTGTGGTGTTTGAGCCGTCCACTGCTTGAAGGCACGCTGAAATGCGCTCTGCTCAGAATAGCCAAGCAGCATGCTGATTTCCTGCAGACTCAGATGAGGGTCTTTCAGATATTGCATGGCCATCATGCAGCGGATTTCCTGCATACGCTGCTGATAGGTCTGACCCTGTTTTTGCAGGTAACGTTGTAGCTGACGTACAGAAAAATTCATCTGTTTGGCGATATGTTCAATCTGGAACATATTTTTCTGCAGACCCACCAGAATCGCCTGTTGCAAGCGCTGATCAATCTGGGTGGAGTTCGGAAGTTTTTCCAGCACCGCTTCTGCCTGTTGCATCAGTAATTTCTGTAAGGTCTGATCACCTTTCTTTAAAGGCGTAGACATTTCACTCACAGGAATCAATACCTGATTTTTGGCCTGTCCAAAACGGACCTTGCAGCGGAAATACTGTTCATAGACCGCAATATTTTTATTGACCGGATGCTGAAAATGGACTTCATGCAGATGCAGTTGATGCTGGTCAAGAATGCTTGAGCGAATAAATTCAGTCATGAGCGCGATAGCAATCTCATCTGTGAGTTGCGTACTCACTTTAAACGGAATCTCGCTCCAGGAAATGGACAGGTAATCTCGATCCAGACTGACCTGTAAAGGACTGCCATCATAGATCAGGCGATGATAGTCATGATAACGCATAAAGGCTTCGCCCAGCGTTTCACTGGATAATGCCAGATAGCCAATAATACCCAGATGTTTGGCCTGCACCAGTTGCGCGATTTCCAGGCCGAGTGCCGGCCGCTGCAACTCCTGGTCCAGCTGGCTGAGCAGATCGCGCCAGAGAATATAATCAAAACGCTCCAGGTTCTGGATCGCAAATAATTTCTTGGGGATGTCCAGTTGTTTGAGCTGGTAATAGTCCAAAAGCAAATGTCCTAAACCACCATATACCGAACCGACATAATCTTGGGGAACGTGCATTTTTTAATTCTTTTGTTCTGTCGTTTTTTGTCAATGATATTGAAATTATCGGTCAATATCTAGCCCTTTGTTTGACCTATAGTGTAAACAAACAGGGAGGAAAAGATCATGTGGAAAGGCTTTCTAGCAGGACTGGTCGTAGCCAATGGCTTTGAATGGTTTGCGCATAAATATGTGCTGCATGGTACGCATCGAGCAGGGCAGACGCGTTATAGCCCAGTGCCGGACAGCATGCGTTCACATTGGGAACATCATCGTGAAGTTCGCAAGACCAGATTTTCTGATTATGCCTATGTGGAAGGTTTGAAAAACTGGCGAATCCGCAATGAAATCGGTTCACTGGCCGTCGCAGCAAGCGTATTCGGGCTGGCTTTTTATCCCTTGTCCAAAGGTATGTTTTTGGCCACGCTGTATAGTGCAGGCAATTATTTTTATATGCATCGGCGGGCACATCTGGAGCCAGAATGGGCCAGAAAAAAAATTCCCTGGCATTATGATCACCATATGAATAGTAACCAAGACGCCAACTGGTGTGTAACCAAGCCCTGGTTTGATTATTTAATGGGAACCCGGGTGATTTCCTCAGCAGATTTACAGGAGAAAAATCCCCTTGGTATTGTCTTGCCGGAACAGATCTCTATGCGCTTAACCCACTTAACCCAGCGTTATTTCCCGGCTAAATGGGCTAAAGATCGTGATTAAATAACTTAAAATTCGAGTAATCTGCCACATAAAATGTTAACCATTTCTCACTTTGGTTAACCCTGTCGTGATTTGTCAATAAATTCTGCATATATTGTCAATATTGCGCTCAGGATTTCACCTATATTTGCGTCTGTTGATGATTGAAAGTCTTATCAACCTGCATACAGATTGAGTTATATTGTAAATGTCAAAGATACCAAGTGCTGTAGTTCTTCTTGGTTTTTATAGGGAGTCGCAAGACTCCTTTTTTTTGTCCAGAATTTAAATGATTTCTAAGAATAATGCATAAAAAAAGAGCGTGATATTCACGCTCTTTTTCATTTGAAGGCTGTCGTTTAAAGACGCATTTCAATACCTTGAGCAGCTAGATAAGCCTTGGCCTCAGGAATGGTATGCTGGCCAAAGTGGAAAATAGAGGCGGCAAGTACTGCATCGGCACCACCATGGATAATCCCGTCAGCCAGATGCTGCAAGTTGCCTACGCCACCAGAGGCAATCGTTGGTACAGTGACGCGGTCATTGATAGCACGCATGAGTGGAATGTCATAACCTGCTTTGGTGCCATCGGCATCCATAGAGGTAATTAACAGTTCGCCTGCGCCGTAGCTGGCCATTTTTTCTGCCCATTCCAGGGCATCAATGCCGGTCGGTTTGCGTCCGCCGTGGGTAAAGATTTCCCATTTATTCTCGCCAGTTTTTTTGGCATCAATCGCTACCACGATACATTGCGCGCCAAAACGCTGTGAGGCTTCCTGTACAAACTCAGGGTTGAAGACGGCTGCCGAGTTGATGCTGACTTTATCCGCACCTGCATTTAATAGTAGACGAATATCTTCGACTTTACGCACGCCACCGCCTACGGTAAGCGGTACGAATACAGATTCAGCCATACGCTCAACGGTACGGTAAGTGGTGTCGCGTCCATGATGTGTAGCGGTAATATCAAGGAAAGTAATTTCATCGGCACCTTGTTCATTATAACGGCGTGCCACTTCTACCGGGTCACCCGCATCACGAATATCAAGGAACTGAACACCCTTGACTACGCGACCGTTGTCGACGTCCAGACAAGGAATAATACGTTTAGCTAGCATAAATTTTTCCAATTATTACAGCCGATTATGAAACTCACCCACGCAAGCGCTACACCTTGGTAGATGGAAACGGTATTCTAGCAAAAATATGTAAGTTTTTTCGCAGGTTTTCTATGTCGGTTTATACCACTTTGACTTTAAAGGAAGTTCAGGATTTCGCAGCACCTTATGGACTTGAGGTGATTGATCTGATTCCCATTCAAGGAGGTATCCAGAATACGAACTATTTTCTGGTCTGCGAAAACCAGCAATATGTGCTGACCGTTTTTGAAGATATGGATGAACAGGCCGCTGGAGAACTGGTGCCGGTCTTGCAGCATCTGGGTCAGGCAGGTCTGGCCGTACCTGTGCCTTTATCCCACTCAGGCAAAGCCATTCATACGCTAAAAAATAAGCCGGCACAAATTGCACCACGCATGATGGGCGAGCATCCGATGCCATCTACCGTTGCGCAGGCGGAAGCGATTGCCATTGCTCAGGCCAAAATGCATGTCGCACTGAAAGATTTTAAACTTGAGCGCGCCTTTGTCCGTGACCATGCCTACTGGTATAACGTAGCACAGGAAATTAAACCGAGTCTGAACGCAGCAGATAAAGTCTTACTGGGTAAACTTCTGGGCCTGTATGAAGCTTTAACCGCAGTATATCCGGATCGTCCACGTGGCTTTATCCATTCGGATCTGTTCCGTGACAATACCCTGTTTGAGGGTGACCAACTGAAAGGTATTCTGGACTTTTACGAGCTGAATAAAGATGAATTCCTGTTTGATATTGCAATTACTTTAAATGACTTCTGTACCAATTATCCGGAAGTTACTTTAAATGAAGAAAAGGCCAATGCCTTTTTAAAAGCCTATGAAACTGTGCGTCCATTGACTGAGGATGAAAAATCATGTCTGGAGCTTTACCTGGCAATGGCTGCGGGCCGTTTCTGGATGATGCGTTTACAGGTGGCACAGAAAAATGCGGCTGAAGGCCGCACCGGTGAAGATATTCTGCAAAAAAATCCGGAAGAGATGCGTAACATGCTGATTGAACGTTTAAAATTTGTGACAGCTTAAATTAAAAATAAACAGGAACAGGCAAAATGCGCGATCAGGGACGTTTGGTAGAATGGTTTGATGACAAAGGCTATGGCTTTATTCAGCCCAATGATCCGGCCAAAGATCGCGTGTTTTTGCATATCAAAGATTTTGCCCGTCCCGGTCCACGGCCAATTGTTGGTTGTGCGCTAGATTATCTGGTGATTCTAGATGAGCAGGGACGTTATCGTGCCCAGCAGGTTATGTACCTGAAAGCATCACAAACCAAAATGGCAAAAACAAAAACTAAAACATCAGGCCGAAGCCAGCCAGAAAAACTACAGCCGATGCAGGTTGCTTCTGTGGCCTATATTTTGGTACTGGCGGGACTCAGTTTAGCCGGATTGTTGAGTGGAATGATCCTGTTACTGGTGAGCCTGATGAATGTTCTCAGTTACTGGCTATATGCCCAGGATAAGGAAGCGGCACAACTGGGCAATCGCCGTATTCCTGAAAACACCCTGCATTTGGTAGCTTTTCTAGGAGGATGGCCGGCAGCCTGGCTGGCACAGCAAAAATTACGTCATAAAACACAAAAACAACCCTTCCGGCAAATTTATTTTTGTACTATAGCTTTTAACATCATTTTGATTATATGGCTGATTTCTCCCTTTAACAGCCTGAATATCTAGAAACAATCACAGGAGCGTAGATGAACTATTCAATTGATAAAGACTCAAATCGCACGCTAACCCTGATTCTTTATATCTTATATATCGTGGCCATTTTTAGTGGTGGCTTGCTGGCAGTGATTGCACTGATTATTAACTATGTGAAGCGCTCGGATGTACGAGGCTCGATTTTTGAAAGCCACTTTACCTGGCAAATCCGCAGTTTCTGGTGGTATCTATTCTGGAATATTGTAGCCTTTGTGCCGTTCCTATTCCTGTTCTTTACCCATGAAGATCCGGACCTGTTTGCAGGCGTCGCTTTTGGTGCATCTACTTTCTGTCTGGTTGTGGTCTTTGTTTCCTGGATCTGGATTGTCTATCGCGCGATTCGCGGCATTATGCGTCTGAATGACAATCGACCGATGTATACCAAATAAGATTAGCTATATTTATTTCTCTAGATAAAAAACTCCCCCTTTTCTAAGAGGGGGAGTTCATAAGCTTAGGAAAGATCTTCCTTCAACTCTTCTATTTTTTCTTTTCTAAAAAACTTTGGCTTCCATTCGCTGGCAATCACCCCAAGTACCACCATCAATCCGCCTAGAAGTGCCAGCGCAGGCAAACGTTCTCCCGCCATACGTCCAAATAAACTTGCCCAGATCGGTTCACCGGCATAAATAATTGCAGCTTGGGAAGGATCTACCATTTCCTGTGCCCAGTTCATCACCAGCTGAATACAGGCACTGGCAATACCGAGACCGACCAAAATACCTGCCAGATGCCAGTGAAAGTCAGGTAACTGAGATTCACCCAGTATCGGTGCCATCAGAAAACAAAATAGCGAGGCAAAAATGAGTTGTAGCACGGTGACACGCCGGGTATTCACCTTCGGAGCAAAATGACTGATAAAAATAATCTCAAGCGCAATGGCAATCGAGCCGAGCAAAGTCAAAACCTGACCAAAATTCAGCTGGATGGCACCAAAGCCATTACCGGTTAAAAAGACCAGACCAAGAAAGGCAAACAGGGCACCGACCCAGGTCATGAAGTGCGGTTTCTTACGAAATAGCAGCCACAGCATTAGAGGCACTAAGGGAACATATAGCGCAGTCAAAAAGGCCGATTCACTGCTACTAATCGTTTGCAAGCCCACCGTTTGTGTTCCATAACCGATCGCAATCACAGCCCCAATGATGGCACCCGCTGCCACTTCTTTAAGCGTCATGCCTTTCAAGTGCTTCAGCGACAGCAGAGTTACGGCAATTGCCGCCGCTGCAAAGCGTAATCCGACAAAGATCACCGGACTACTGAAATTCAGGCCATATTGTACAGTGATAAAGCTGCCACCCCAGATGATGGTAATGAGGATCAGAGCAAGTTGAGGAACTTTCGTTCTCCAGATAGAGGGAGTTTGGGAAACGGATGTTGACATGGGAGAGAGGATCAAAAAAATTGAACAATAAAAAAAGAGGTCCACAGACCTCTTTTTCAGCAGATGCTATTATAGCGCTTCTTGTTCATCCAGCAATAATTGTGCTTCACGCAGATTTAAAGTGCCTTCATAGATCGCACGACCGGTAATCGCACCTAAAATGCCAGGCTGATCTTTCAGATTACGCACGTCATCCATATTGGTTACGCCACCTGAAGCAATCACAGGCAGACCTGAATATTGTGCCAGATGTACGGTTTGCTCGATGTTGACACCCTGCATCATGCCATCACGGGCAATATCGGTATAAACAATACTAGACACGCCAGCATCCGCGAAACGTTTCGCCAGATCAGTCGCTTTTACATCAGTCACATTCGCCCAGCCATCGGTTGCCACCATGCCATTCATGGCATCGATACCCACAATAATATGGCCTGCAAATTTTTTGCATGCTTCTTCCACAAATTCAGGATTTTGCACTGCTTTTGTACCAATAATCACAAAAGATACACCTGCTTCCAGATAATGCTCAATGGTTTCCAGCGAGCGGATCCCGCCACCAATCTGGATAGGCAATTCTGGCTGTGATTTGGCAATGGCTTCTACCACTGGCTTATGAATCGGTGTACCTGCGAAAGCACCATTTAAATCTACTAAATGCAAGCGGCGAGCGCCTTCATTTACCCAATGCTGTGCTGTTGCCACTGGATCGTCAGAAAATACGGTATCGTCTTCCATACGACCTTGTTTTAAACGGACACATTTGCCATCTTTCAGGTCAATTGCAGGGATGATCAGCATGCTTTCGCTCCTTGCTTAATCTTTAGAATGAATTTCAGTGAGTTCATCTTAGCAAATAAAGTCGAAATTTCTAACTCTTAAACGGTATGAAAAAAGAAAACCTGTCTGAAGATATGCTGGAGTGACAGGATTTTATTCTTCAATTTTTTTATTCTTTGCAATACTCCTGATGGAGTCTGATATCAAAATGATATTTCGCTAGAAAACTGATCTTCTGTTTGTTCAAAATTTTGAATGCGGGCGAATTTTCAATTTTAGTGAAGTATTGGGAACTTCCTTAGGACCCAAGCCACGGTGCAGCAATTCTTCAAAGACCAGTAAAGGTGCATAGGCATCTGCAGCCGCATATTCAATTTGTGCCTGACTGAGATGTTTTTTCGCCCAGTTCGATGTCGTAACCCGTTTTGATTTAGGAAAATTCACCTGAAATAGCAAAGCCATCGCATTTTTTAATCCAAGAGGATTTTTAATGCCGAACGCACCAAAGCACTTTGACAGTTCAATCACACTGTTCAGCTCAATGCCTCTTTTACGGAAAAGATGCGCATCATTTTTCAGGCCAAAACCAACTTTAATCTGGTCTCGATTGGCAAAAATCGGTTTCAGAAAATCCCAAATGGCAGCATTCATCTGAAACAGGTAGGCCTTTTCCAGAGTGGCCAGCTGAATCAGATGCGGACCAGTGGACACTTCACCAACCTTGAAGGTCGGTTTAGACTCAGTGTCCAGACCAAAGACTGCGATCTGCCCAAGTTCTTCGCGTAGAGCTTCACATTGCTGAATGCTGTTAATCACCACAATATTTTCAGGCGCGATATTTTGAAAAGGTGGAAAAGTCGCTATTGCCTCTTTACTCGGCAGAATATCGTTAAGCTGGGTATCCATGATTAAAGCATCTTCCATTGATGAATATTCAGGTTGAATAGAGCATACCTTAGAGAAGGAAGCTTGGATGTGAATTATTTTTCAAAAATAAAATTTTAAGCTGTAGCCCATAAAAAAGCCCGCATGATGCGAGCTTTTTGAATGTATTGGATTAGATATTCCAATCCACAAAGTTTTTTAGCAATTGAAGGCCTGCAGTATGGCTCTTTTCCGGATGGAACTGGGTCGCAAACAGGTTGTCTTTATGCAGGGCAGTACAGAAATCAATACCATAGTTACAGGTCGCTGCCACGATGCTTGGATCTTGTGGTTCCACATAGTAACTGTGCACGAAATAGAAACGTGCATCCTGAGCAATGTCTTTCCACATTGGATGGCTTGGATCGGCCTGATGTACCTGGTTCCAGCCCATATGCGGTACTTTTAAACCTGCCATTTCCGGGAAGTGTTTGACTTCACCGGCAAAAATGCCCAGTGCATCCGCACCGCCATTTTCTTCGGAACGTTGCATCAGGGCCTGCATACCGACACAGATGGCCAATACCGGTTTGTTGAACACGGCATTACGTACCACTTCATCAATTCCGGCTTCATGCATGCCTTGCATGCAGTCACGCATTGCACCCACACCCGGAAAAACGATTTTGTCGGCTTGGGCAATCAGTTTTGGATCATTAGTCACATCTACCGTTGCACCGACGTGTTCAAGTGCTTTGGCTGCTGAGTGTAGGTTTCCCATGCCATAGTCAAGAAGGGCAATACGGGTCATTACAAGGTACCTTTGGTTGAAGCAACAGTATTCGCAGCACGTGGATCAACTTCACATGCCATACGCAGTGCACGGGCAAATGCCTTAAATACACTTTCGATCTGGTGGTGACTGTTTTTACCTTTCAGGTTGTCAATGTGTACAGTCATCAGCGAGTGGTTGACAAAGCCCTGGAAAAACTCAGAAAACAGGTCTACATCAAAACGGCCAATCATGGCGCGGGTAAATGGAATGTCCATAAACAGACCCGGACGGCCAGACAGATCCACCACGACACGGCTTAAAGATTCATCAAGCGGCGCATAGAAGTGTCCATAACGGCGTAGGCCCTTTTTATCACCCAAAGCCTGAGCGAACGCTTGACCTAAGGTAATACCACAGTCTTCTACGGTATGATGGTCATCAATTTCCAGATCTCCATCACAATGAATATCAATATCAAACAGACCATGTCGCTTGATTTGATCAATCATATGATCTAAAAATGGAATACCAGTGTTTAAAGTGCCTTGACCAGTACCATCGAGGTTCAAACGAACTCGAATTTTGGTTTCGTTGGTATTTCTTACCACTTCACTGATACGATCTGTCATAGACACGTTCCTCAAATACGTCAAAATGATTGATGTAGAAAATATTTTCGCCGTGACGACGTCACCGCATATTAGATTGCTCAGGAGGGTTTATCAATGCCTATTACCGTACATGCTTATACTTCTCTAGAAAACGACGAAGTGCGCAGCCAGCTTGAGCGACTGTATGACACTAGCCCTGAATTTAGTGATGGGGCAGATGCCATTGAACATCTAGAGCAAAACCTTGCACAGTATACCTTACTTTATACCGCAGAATTTAACACCAAAATCATCGGCGCCATCTGGTGCACGGGACAAGGCGAAAGCCGAACCCTGGAAAATATTGTGGTGCATCCGGCCAACCGTGGACGCGGGGTTGCAGAAAGGCTGGTGAGTGAGGCATGCCGTATGGAAGAGGAAAAAGGAGTAAAAGCATTCGTACCGGGATGCGGAGCCATTCACCGTTGTCTGGCAAATCTTGAAAAAATTTAGATACAGATAAATTCCAAGCAGCCTTCGGGCTGCTTTTTTTGTAAATACCGGATTCAATTTGTTTTATTAGTCAGGTATTTGCTGAAAATATGAAAATATTGCTGTATAAACATGCAAATCGATGGAAAAGTAAACATTTGATGATTTTTATACGTTATGTACTTGACGATTAAGAGCTGAAACTGTTTAATACGCGACATCGGCGTGATAGCTCAGTTGGTAGAGCAACGGATTGAAAATCCGTGTGTCCCCAGTTCGATCCTGGGTCTCGCCACCATATTCAAAACGATTTTAAAGTTTTCAATCCCTGATCCCATCAGGGATTTTTTTTAGGCCAAAATTCAGACACTCAATCTTTTTTTTCATAATTTCGATTGACTAATGTGTCCAGATACGGCTTAATACACCGCATCGGCGTGATAGCTCAGTTGGTAGAGCAACGGATTGAAAATCCGTGTGTCCCCAGTTCGATCCTGGGTCTCGCCACCATATTCGAAAAAACCTCAAACAATGTTTGAGGTTTTTTTTCGCCTGTGATTTTTGATTCAGCCTAAGAATTAACTTGTTTTGCCATTCATCTGAGCAGGAATGAGTTCTCAAAATAATCAAGGTAATCTAATAGATAATTAAATACAGACTTTAGCAACCGATAAAGGCACTCAGGTTGTGAAATTTGAAGTAGGGGGAAAGCCCATGAATAGTCTAAAAACATCTTTATTTGGGATTCTGTTAGGTACATTGAGCATAGCAGTACATGCAGAAGAACAGAAACCGGTACTTACCTTACCGACGATGACCATTATGGCTGAACCTGAAATGAGTAATGAGACTGGCTATGTCCCGTTTATTGAGAATGAAGCCAATCGTCTTGCCTTGCAGCATCAGGTAATCCGGGGAACTAAGGATGCAGAAAATTTTATGGTCAATCCAAATGTGCTGGCAAACCTCGATATTAAGCCGACCCAAGCTCCAGATTTGAGTTTACTGTCACCTGCACTGCAACAGTATGTGATGACCATTGCCCAGGGCTTACAATCTGGTGATCCAACCCAGGGGCTATATACACTGCTGGAGAATGTCGGGATCGATCGTAGCAGCAGCTTGCAACCAGGACGCGGTCTTCAACTACAGATTAATCTGGACAAGGTGAATCTGGGCTTATTAGAAAACTACAACAATCCATCTCCTGTAGCGCAATTTCCAAGATCTCCTTAAAGGATGAGCCAGTAATGCAAATCAATCCCCATATTGGGGATTTTTGCTTTTTTAAATCTAACTTCTGAATAATTCATATTTTTTAGGAGCTTTGCTCCTGATTTGCTGGTTGGCTTTATGAGGGTGTAATGGATTCGATTGACCGTTTATCAAACTTAACAATAAGAAGCTGTATTACTTGTAAGATTTAATCTGACGCTTTCCCTTTTCCAACCGAGGGGTAATAAGATGAATCTCCTAAAATCCATTCAAAGCTTGGGCCTGATGCTGACCTGTACTGCTTTTACTCTCCCTGTACTGAGTCATGCAGCTCCTGCTCATTCTGAAGCAACCATACTTCCCACCTTAACTGTCATGGCAGAGCCTGAAATGCGGGCTGTAACTGAAATCACGCCTTATCAGGAAGGTGCCAGCCAGCGTAAGGCTTTGCAGATGCGCCTGATGAAAATTGAACGCGATATCCAGGCTTATAGTGTCGATGGTGATGTCGTTGCAAATATTGACATGGGGGCAGCAGCGCCTAATCCAGATCTGGACAGTCTGCCTACTGTGTTCCGGGAATATGTACTGGCAGTAGCGCAAGGCTTGCAGTCCTCAGATCCAAGAAACGGAATCTATGTGATTTTGCAACCTTTCGGTATTGACCGGAATGCAACCAATGTCCAGATCGTCCGGGAACAGTTTGATCCGAATCGGCTTGAGCTCAGGCTGCCTTTTGGTTCACGCTAGCACACAATCCGATGGGCCAGGCTGATCAGGTCAGTCAGTTTCGGTATAGCCAGATCACGTCATGAAGAAAGGGTGGGTTAAAAACTTATTTCCTTTCTTCAGGCTTTTTACTGGATTCATTTTTTCAGTATTGAGGAAGCACGTTCACAAATGTGAAAAGCTCTATGTCTTGAATTATGCTGGAAAAATAAGCATAGTGTAAAAAATCAACAAGATCTGGATGACAGACCTGGAGCGTGTAGATGCCCCGTGTTTTTATGATTATCGCTGGAGTGGTACTGGCAATTTTGATCTGGTTATTTTATCAAAATTCTGTAGAGCAGAAACAGCAGGCCGATTTGCAAGAATATGAAACGGTACTGGAAGAAAAAACTGGATCTATTTTGCAACAGGCACAGGATTGGTCTAAACCGATTCAGATTGATCTGGAAGATGATCGTCTGGATGGGGATTATGCCGTGATGGCCCAATTTATTCTGGGTCAGATGCGTGATCGTGCCGAGGCTCGCAATCAGTATTTACGTGACCTCAAAGCAGCGGACTGGGATCGTTTTCTGGACATTGACCGTTTAGCCAAAGATCAAGCCCAAGACTATAAAGAAACCGAAGCCATGCTGAAGCGTGTGCATGAAATTGTCGATGGTTATGAACAGACAATTCAACAGCGGGCAACCCAGCAGTTAGAGCAGGTGAAACAGCTGGACATTAAAAACCGCTATCGTCAGCAGCTGGCAGATAATCTGAAAGCCAATCAGCAGCAGGATAATGCCCATGCAATTTTTGAAATTGAAAAACAGAGTCTGGCCAAAGCAGACCAGCTATTTCTGGTGCTGAAAAACAATAAATGGGAAAAGAAAAACCAGACCTTTATGTTCTATGAAGATGCACCCTTAAAGCAATTCAATAAGCTGTATCAGGAAATAGTGCAGCTCAATCAGCAAATGACTCAAGTGGATCAGCAGGCACTTAAAGAGGCAGAGAACAAACTCTAAGTATAAGGATCTTATGATTTCTTATCTCTAAATGACATGATGTTTTTCTGTCAGAATTAGTCTTGTTGCATTGCTTACATCAAAGATGTGCCAGTTCTCATTGGTAAGAGAACCAGCTATGCTTAAGAAAAATGAATATCCAGAAGCATGTTTGCAGACGGAAAGCGAGAAGAGGGAGCACAATCTTTTATGCAACAATTGAAATGTTATAAAGAATTTCCGGTCTGGATGCAGCAAGCTATCCCACAAGGGTTCAAGCAGCCACACAATACCAAAGCGGGCACTTGGGCAAAGCTGACTGTGCTCAAAGGTGAGCTGCATTTTGCCATGCTGGATCCGTCAGGTCATATACAGTCTCAACATGTATTTACGCCAGAGCAGCAACCACCGTTCATTGAGCCACAGGCATGGCATAAGATTATTTCTGCCAGTGAAGATGCAGAATGTCAGCTGCGTTTTTACTGCAAACCTGAGGATTACTTTAACAAGAAATATCAGCTAAGCCCGACCCATTCGGAAATTCTGGCAGCTATGCCGTATTTAAAGGGTGGTCGTGTGCTGGATGTCGGTTGTGGTTCAGGCCGCAATTCGTTGTATTTGAGTCAGAACAGTTTTGAAGTCGACGCCTGGGATGTGAATGAAAATAGTCTACAGACCTTAAGACAGATCATTCAGAATGAAGAAATCGGGAATATTCAGGTTCAGCAACGGGATTTAAATCTTGACCCCAGTATTCAGGGTCAATATGACTTCATTTGCTGTACAGTGGTGATGATGTTCCTGCAGGCCGATACCATTCCACCACTTATTGCACAGATGCAGCAGGCGACAGTGCCGGGCGGTTATAACCTGATTGTCTGTGCGATGGATACCGATGATATTCCGGTACAGCCAGACTTTCCGTTTAGTTTTAAGCCGGGACAGCTTAGTGCCTATTATGAAGGCTGGAATCTGGTGAAATATAATGAAAATGTCGGTGAATTACACCGAGTAGATGAGCAGGGCAACCGGATCAAGCAGCATTTTGCGACTATGCTAGCCCGAAAGGTCTAATAAGAGATTTATAGGTCTTTATATTTTTGACTTTAAATCTGAAAGAGCCAAAAAACAAAAAAAAGATGTCACTCGGACATCTTTTTTTATGGATTTAAAATATCTTAAGCCGCTTTTTTAAACCAAGAGAACCAGCCTTTTTTCTCGGCTTTTACAGCTGCTTCAGCAGGTGCTGCTTTTACTGCTTCTGCTGGTTGAGCTGCTGCAGCTTTTACTTCTTCAGCTTTGGCTACAGTTGCTTCTTTTACTTCAGCAGTTTTTACAGCTGCATCAGTTTTCACAGCTTCTACTTTAGAATCCGCTACTTTTTTCATATCTGCAGGTGCAGCTTTTGCAGCTTCTACTTTTTGAGCCGCTTCAGTTTTTGCTGCTTCTTTAGTTTGAGCAGCTTGTTGTTGAGTTGCTTCTACTTTAGCGACAGCCGCTTGTTTCTCAGCAGTAGCTTTGGCAGCAGAGTCTTGTGCTTTAACAGTCGCTACTTTTGCTTGTGCAGGCGCAGTTGCTTGTTGAGCAGTTTGAGCGGCAACAGTTTTTGCTTGTTCTTTCATTGCAGCAACAGGAGAAACTGTTGCAGAAGCCATAGCAGAAGCTGAAGTTGCAACGATTGCAGTTGCTAGAAGTGTTTTAAGCATTTTCATGCATAACCCCATAAATAAAGGAGAGAAATGTGGGGTTATGATACGCCTGTCAAATATAAGTGGCTGATGGATAAGTTTTTATTGGTTGAATATTCAACTAAATTTACAAAGGGATAACATTCTTTTAAATAAAAAACCCTGTTATTAAACAGGGTTTTTTATTTATTTCTATTTTAAAGACCCAAAGGTTTTAGCATATTTGGTGTCGTTACGCTAACTGGGCCGGTCTGATAAAGTTTTCCATCGAATTTTTGATGCTTAGACCATAAAATTTGTTTCTTATCCAAATCAACATAAGAAAGTACATAGTATTGGCCTTCCGTAGGTACTGGATCATCTGCTACAACTACACCCATTGTTAAAACTGCGAAAGCAGCTGTGCCGGCAATATTACCAATCCGTTTTCCTAAAGAAGGCTGTTGTCCTAAGACCTGGATGACCAGAACCTTAGATGTGCCTAACACAGGCTTGAGATGGTCAGTTAGGCGATCTGTAATATCAATATCTACAGGTTGATAGTTATTGCTTAACGCATAACGCCCATGGCTGGCTTTAAAACTCTTTTGAAGCAGCAGTTGGATACTTGCACCATCCAGATCAGTAATTGCAGGTTGGTTGGCTGCCAAAACAGGATAAGTGCCTAAATATTCAGGTTGCGACTCTAAAGTATTACGTTTTTTATAAGTCTGAATGGTACGCTTTTCAAAGAAACCGCAATGTGTTGGCTGGAAGGTTTTGGTCACTTGAACCGCATTCTGGTTTAACTGTTTTACCAATGATTGAGATATTGCTTCGGCAGTACGATTAGATTGATCCAGTAAAATATGACTGTCACCAAGTTCTTTACGTAGTAGGCAGGCATCTGTCAAGATAGCCACAGGTTGGGTTTTAAATTCTTTTTGAATTCTTGCAAAGTAATCAGATTGTGGTGCTTTTGGTGTGCTGGCACATCCTACCAAGCTTAGACTCAGAACTGTAAATGCTAAATATTTTTTCATAATTATTTTAAATTTATATTTAATATTCAACTTTATCATAAATAAGGCTATGTGTATTTTACAAAACTTTGAATGAATAGTTCGCAATAAAGAAACCCCGCAATAAGCGGGGTTTTCTGTCTCGAATTATTTAAGAATTAAACACGTTCGATCACTGTTGCAATACCTTGACCTAGGCCGATACACATCGTCGCAAGACCGATTTGCGTATCTTGTTGCTCCATTACGTTTAGCAATGTCGTCGTGATACGCGCGCCAGAACAACCAAGCGGGTGACCCAACGCAATCGCGCCACCATTTAAGTTAATGATGTCTTGCTTCTCATAAACACCTAAGCCTTTCATCACTGATAAGCCTTGAGCAGCAAACGCTTCATTTAACTCGATGGTTTGGATATCTGCCATGCTTAAGCCAGCACGTTTAAGCGCTTTTTGAGTTGCAGGTACAGGACCATAACCCATGATTGCAGCATCACAACCTGCAACCGCCATAGAGCGGATCACAGCACGTGGTTTCAAACCAAGTGCTTGAGCACGTTCAGCAGACATTAACAGCATTGCAGATGCACCGTCAGACAATGCTGAAGATGTAGCAGCAGTCACTGTACCGCCTTTCGGATCGAATACTGGACGCAAAGATTTGAACGATTCAAGGTTCGCATCTGGACGGATCACTTCATCGATATCACACAAGATTTTGTAGCCATCTGCATTATGACCTTCAATGCCTACGATCTCGTTCTGGAACAGACCATTTTCAGTTGCAGCCCAGGCACGACGGTGAGATTCAACACCAAACGCATCCTGTTCTTCACGAGTAATGCCGTTCATGCGACCTAGCATTTCAGCAGTCAGGCCCATCATATTTGATGCTTTTGCGTAGTGCTTAGATGCAGCAGGGTTCAGGTCGATGCCGTGCATCATGCCTACGTGGCCCATGTGCTCTACACCACCGATGATAAAGATATCACCCTGGTTAGTCGCAATCTGTGCAGCCGCAGTGTGGATTGCCTGCATAGAAGAACCACACAGACGGTTAACCGTTTGACCTGCAACAGTCTTAGGAAGATCAGCTAACAATGCGATGTTACGCGCAATGTTCATCCCTTGTTCCAGAGTCTGGTTCACACAGCCCCAGATTACATCTTCAACTTCATTCGGGTCGAATTCGTTACGAACCATCAACGCACGGATAAGTTCAGCTGACATGCTGTCGGCACGTACATTGCGGAACATACCGTTTTTCGATTTGCCCATGGCAGTACGTACGCCATCAACAATCACAACGTCACGTGGATTTAAAGTAGCCATTCACGTCACTCCTTAACCGTAGAATTTTTTGTTGTTAGCAGCCATGTCGCGCAATGATTGCGGCGCTTCATAAGCCTTACCTAAGTGCGCGTATTTGTCGCAAAGTGCAACATACTCAGCTACACCAGTTTGGTCGATATAACGGCATGGACCACCACGGAATGGAGGGAAGCCTACACCCATGATCATCGCCATATCTGCTTCAGCCGGAGTTGCAACAATGTTGTCTTCCAGGCAACGAACAGTTTCGTTACAGAAAGCCAGCATCATACGGTCAATGATCTCTTGAGGATCAAATTCACGTTTTTCAGCAGTTGCAACAGATGCCACAAGCTCGTATGCAGTTGGATCAACCACTTTGGCTTTTTTGCCTTTACGGTCAAGTTCGTATTTGTAGAAACCAACGTCATTCTTTTGACCCAGACGGTTGTTTTCGTACATCACTTGGATCGAACCTTTGAAATCAGGTTTCATACGATCCGGGAAGCCTTCAGCCATCACTTCTGCACCGTGAACGCCAGTATCGATACCAACCACGTCCATCAGGTAAGCAGGACCCATAGGCCAGCCGAATTTTTCCATCACTTTATCGATTTGCTGGAAGTCAGCACCATCTTTCAGTAACAGGTCAAATGCACCGAAGTAAGGGAACAGTACGCGGTTTACCAGGAAGCCCGGGCAGTCATTCACTACGATTGGTGTTTTACCCATTTTCTGAGCAAGAACAACAGTCGTTGCAATCGCTTCAGCAGAAGTCTTCTCACCACGAATCACTTCCACCAGTGGCATCATGTGTACCGGGTTAAAGAAGTGCATACCCACGAAGTTCTCTGGACGTTCCAGATTTTCAGCCAGACGCGTGATTGAAATCGTAGAGGTGTTTGACGCAATGATCGTGTTTTCACGTACTTTAGATTCAGTTTCTTTCAGTACGATGCCTTTCACTTTCGGGTTTTCAGTTACTGCTTCGATCACGATGTCGACTTCTTTAAACTCGTCATAGCTTAAAGTAGGACGGATGCGAGCAAGGGTTTCACCCATTTGCGCTGGCTTCATCTTCTTGCGTTCAACCTGCTTGGTCAGCAGTTTGTTTGCTTCAGACATACCCAGTGCAAGTTGCTGGTTACCGATGTCTTTCATGATGATTGGAGTGCCTTTGCTTGCCGCCTGGTAAGCAATACCACCACCCATGATCCCTGCGCCTAGAACGGCAGCCTGGTTCACTGGATGTGCACCTTGTTCATATTTCTTAGAAGTTTTCTTCACAACCTGGTCGTTCAGGAACAGACCGATTAACGCACCTGCTTGTGGAGTTACCGCAGCTTTCGCAAAGCCTTGAGCTTCAACTTTTAACGCTTCATCGCGGTGTAAGCTTGCACCTGCCTGAAGAGAATCAAGCAATAGTTTTGGCGCTGGGTATTGAGCAGGGTTTGCTTTTGCAAGAACCGCACCTTTCGCCGTATTGAACGCCATCATTTGCTCAAGCATGTTCAGCTTGATTGGATCCAGTTTTTCCTGGCGTTTTGTTTGCCAGTCTAAACGACCGTGAATTGCCTGTTTCAACAGGTCAATCGCAGCATCTTTCAGTTTGTCTGCAGCCACAACCGCATCAACAGCACCATCTTTCAGTGCAGCAGCCGGTTTTTTCGGAGTAGCCATGGCCATCCATTCAACTGCATTGTCGATACCGATCAGACGGCTTAAACGAACCGTACCACCGAAACCAGGGAAGATACCAAGTTTGATTTCAGGCAGGCCGACTTGCGCCTGTTCTGACATCACACGGTAGTCACAGACTAAGCACATCTCGAAACCGCCACCTAGTGCCATACCGTTAATCGCGGCAACTTTAGGAATGTCCAGGTCTTCGAAGCTGTTAAAAATTTCATGAACTGGTAGTGCCCAGTCAACAATTGCCTGTTCGCCTTGAGCAAAGTTATCGCCGAATTCAGTAATGTCAGCACCTACAATAAATGTAGACTTGCCTGAAGTCACGATTAAACCCTGAATGTCAGCAGCGGAAACTGCGTCAATCGCAGCCTTGAAATCTTCAATCGTTGCACGGTTGAATTTGTTAACCGACTCACCTTGTAAGTCAAAGCGGAATTCTGCAATTCCGTCCTCAAGCATTTGGACGGTAATGGCATTGCCAGCGTGGATCATGCCCTGATCTCCTTTATTTTGGAGGACTTCTAAGTTGATGTTGTGAAGCAAGCGCGCATTTCCCGCGCACTTTTTTACTTCGCTAATCTTACGATAACTATATCCAAAAAGAACAACACAAGTTGTATCAAGCCGTGACGCAAGGGTCATCAATTTTCATCGCTCAATCAAGGTGTTGTCATGTCCGGAATACAGTGAACCGTTATCGCAGTGTAATGAAGTTATTGTTTCAATTTCACTTTTTTATTGCTGTCGCGCTGTTTTTATAACGTAAATTGACCAGATAGGGAATGTTTGCTGTGTGGTGTTTTGGTCAAAATAGTCAATTGAGATTCAAATTATTCGATACGGATGTAAGAAAATGTATGCAACGCTGTGTTCTACAAGCGGGTAGGGAGAGCAAAAGCAGCTTTGTTATAATGCGGCCCAGATGTGACTTTTTTATTTTTCCCCGTTCTTTTTTAGGGCTAGGATTTTTTGGGTATTGATATGCTTAAGTGGATTATTTTGGCCATCTTTGTCATCTCAGCGTTATATATTCAGCGACGTGGCACAGTTCGGCATTCTTTTTATCGCCAGTTTTTTGACCATTCGACTCTGTTTGCACCGATCAATTTTCTGATGTACGCCTTTTCACGCGTACCGAATCAGCCTTATATCGATACGCAGCATTTTAAAGACCTAAAAGTGCTGGATGAAAACTGGGAAATGATTCGTGACGAAGCACAGGCACTCTATCAGAAAGGCGGGATCAAGGCTTCGAGCAAATATGATGACCTGGGGTTTAACTCATTTTTTAAGACTGGCTGGAAACGCTTCTATTTAAAATGGTATGACTCGGCGCATCCCTCTGCAGCAGAACTCTGCCCAAAAACTACCGCCTTGCTCAAAACTTTGCCTACCATTAAAGCGGCCATGTTTACCGAGCTGGCACCCGATAGCCGTTTGGTCCGTCATCGTGACCCTTATGCCGGTTCATTGCGTTATCACTTGGGCTTAATGACCCCGAATGATGACCGCTGCTTTATCGATGTCGATGGTCAGCGTTATTCCTGGCGCGACGGCGAGAGCGTGGTATTTGATGAAACCTATATTCATTATGCCGAAAACAAGACTGACCAGAACCGGATCATTTTCTTTGCTGATGTCGAGCGACCTTTAAAAACCCGCTGGATGGAACGCTTCAATCACTGGTTTGGTAAAAAAGTGATGACAGCAGCCAGTTCACCGAATGAGGTTGGGGATCAGACTGGTGGCTTAAACAAAGTCTTTGGTTATGTCTATCAACTCCGGGTAAAAGCCAAAGCTTTAAAAGCACAGAACCGCCAGCTGTACTATTTCCTGAAATGGTTCCTGATGCTGGGTATTTTCTTCCTGATCTTTATTCGTCCTTATCTGTTTGCCTAAGCTGCAACATAAAAAATAAAGCGCCCACATGGGCGTTTTTTATTACTTGCAGAGATTCACCACATCATTCTGATTTTGTGTAAGATAAAACAAAATAGGGGGAAGATGATGCGTGTATTTCGTTCCAAAAAAGACTGGTGGCTGCTGGTATTTTTGATCTGTATGAGCGGTTTGTTATTGCAATTATTACTGACCATGCAGGCCAAAGGGACGATGGCTCAATATCCGGTGCATACCGCAGTCTATATACTCACAATCCTCTTGGTCTGGTGGCCGGTTTGGAGTACCCGTTATATCGTGCAGGATGGGCAGTTGATTATCAAAAGCTTGTGGCTGACCTGGCAAATTCCGCTTGGTTCGATTCAGAATATCCAGCCTACAGATCACTCAGAAATTGCACCTGCTTTGTCTTTCAAGCGTTTAAAAGTTAGCTATATGCTGGCAGATCAACAAAAGTATGTCCTGATTTCACCTAAAGACCCGGATGCATTGATTCAGGCGATTCAAGCACATCAAACAGTTTAATTGGAATCGGAGGCTTGAGGCTGAACTAGCAATTGACCATTAATGCAGTCCAGATGGAGTTGCAGTTGTTCTGGATGGTTCAGGAAATAAATCGCTAAGATGGGTTCCAGTTCAGTCCGTATTTTTCGGCCCAGATGACGGGCGCCATAACGGATGTCATGACCCTGATAAAAATGGGCCTTGGCTGCATCAGTGAGGTGAATCTGTCGTTTCTGATGTTGCAGACGTTGATTTAATTTATCCAGCTCAATCTCAACCAGTCGTGGCAGGGCATCATTTTGGACAGCCTGATAGTGCAAGATACGGTCAATCCGGTTTAAAAATTCAGGATCGAACTTGCGCTGCATGACTTTTTCAATAATCTGCTGGGTCGGTACTTTTTTCAGACATAGTTGCTGCATTTTTTGCGGCAGATAGCTGAGCTTTTCCAGATATTGTTGCGCGGCTTGTGCACCGACATTACTGGTCATAAAAATCATGCAATTACGAAAATCGATGGTTTTGGTACCAGCAGTCAACGTCAGTCGACCAGTATCCAGTACATTCATCAGACCACGAATCACTTCAGTACTGGCTTTTTCCAGTTCATCAAACAGCATGATGCCGGGACGGGTATGGCTTCCGGCAATAGCGGTTTCATCAAACAGGCTATGGCCTTCTTTAGAGCCCACATAACCCGGAGGCGCGCCAGTCAGGGCAGCTGCATAATGTTCCTGCGCCAAAGTATTCATATCAATCCGGCAGAAAGCATCAGGACGGCCATAAATTGCTTCGGCAATCAGACGCACGGTCTCGGTTTTGCCGACACCGGTCGGGCCAAGCATTAAGGTAACCGAAAGCGGACGTTCAGGACTGGAAAAGTCAGCCTTGACCACATGTAGCATTTTTTCAATTTCATTTAAGGCGGCATCCTGACCGATGATCCGTTCCCGTAGCAACTGCATCACAGCCAGAGGTTCAAAATGAAAACGCGGTTTCCCAATTAAACGGTCACGCTCAGACTGGCTATGGCTAGAAGTGGCAGGTTGCACAACATGAATACCGGATTGGGAACTTGTCATCTTGGATCATCTCGAGATTGAACCTGTCGAGCATAGCAAAGTTAGTTCAGGCGACTTATAGCTTTTAGCAATCAGACCATATTGGGTTGCTTATAAATACGGCGGTCTGGGCATAACCTGTTTCACTTTCGATGACAGTTCGGGTGAATTTTGTGTCATCGCTTGAAAATGACACATTAAACATCACATATATCTGCATATTGCAGGTGAAAAATAGGTTTTAGGTGAACGAGAACGCACGCCCTCATATTGAAAAAATCTTGGCCAATATGACCACCTTACCCGGGGTCTACCGGATGTATGGCAAAGATGGCGAACTCTTATATGTGGGAAAAGCCAAGAACCTGAAAAATCGGGTATCTAGTTATTTTGTCAAAACCCTTGATCATCCCAAGACTCAAGCTTTGGTGGCACGGATTTATGACATTCAGACCTTGGTGGTGCGTTCAGAAACTGAAGCTTTATTGCTAGAGCAAAACCTGATCAAGCTGCATCGTCCACCGTATAACATCATGCTGCGTGATGACAAATCCTATGTCTATATTTTTGTCTCTGCAGACAAGCCCTATCCGCGGATTGCCAGCGGTCGTGGCAAGGGCAAACATCAGGTCGGCAAGTTCTTTGGACCTTATCCGAGTGCTTACAATGCCCGCGATACTTTGGTTATTCTGCAAAAATTATTCAATGTACGTTCTTGTGAGAATGGTTTCTTTGCCAATCGTACTCGACCTTGTTTGCAATATCAGATCAAGCGCTGTTCCGGCCCTTGTGTCGGCCTGATTGCACCTGAGGATTATCAGGAAGATGTCAATAATTCGATTCGCTTCCTGCAAGGCGATACCAAAGAGTTGAATCAGGAACTGATTGCCAAGATGGAAGCAGCCGCAGAAAATCTGGAATTTGAAAAGGCGGTATTTTATCGTGACCGGATGGCATTACTGCGTGATGTACAGGCCCAGCAGGCGATTTATAAAGTCAAAGGTGAGGCAGATATTCTGGCGATTGCCTACCAGGCAGGAGTAACTTGTGTGCAGATCATGCATGTGCGTAATGGCAAGATGCTCGGCGGTAAAGGCTATTTTCCGGATATGCTGAGTGACGATCTGGGACAAATGCTCTCGGATTTTATTGCCAACTTCTACTTCCAGGTTGCCGATGAAATTCCTTCTGAACTGATCGTAAATATTGAAATGCCAGATCGGAAGGAGCTGGAAGCCGCACTTTCTCAACATTTTGACAAGAAAATTCAGATCAAATCCAAAGTTCGGGAAACCCGTGCCGAATGGCTGGAACTTGCACAGATGAATGTGCAACATGCCATTCAGGGCAAGCTGGCCAATCACTTTGAGCTGAATGAACGTTTCCATCAGTTAGAGGAGGTCGTAGGACGGCCGGTAGATCGGATTGAGTGTTTCGATATCTCGCATACCATGGGTGAAGATACGGTTGCTTCTTGCGTAGTCTTTGATAGTGGAGGCGCGCGCAAACGCGATTATCGCCAGTTTTCTATCAATGATATTCAGGCGGGTGATGACTATGCCGCGATGCGTCAGGCCTTAACCCGTCGTTATAAAAAAGCCATGCTGCCAGATTTGCTGCTGATTGACGGTGGTAAAGGGCAATTGCATATGGCGATGGAAGTCATGCAGGAACTTGGGCTGGATGCCTTTATGGTCGGTGTGTCTAAAGGCGAAGGGCGTAAGCCGGGTCTGGAAACCCTGCATTTTACCGATGGCAGCAAGATCCAGCTTCCAGAAGATCATAAGGCCCTGCATCTGATCCAGCAGGTACGTGATGAAGCTCACCGTTTTGCCATTACCCGCCATCGGGCCAAACGCGATAAAAAACGGGGTTCATCCGTATTGGAAGTGATCCCAGGATTAGGGCCGAAGCGCCGTCGTGATTTATTGACCCATTTTGGTGGGATTCAGGGTGTGCTTAAAGCTTCAGAAAAAGATCTGCAACTGGTACCGGGTCTGGGTTCGGTCATGGCCCGGATGATTTATAAAGTTCTGCATGAGTAATCGTTTTATATCAATTACAAGTGCAAAAATGCACATTGACCTTCGAGTCAAAGGTCATTTCTATTCATAGATTTTTCCAGCAATATATCGGTTCATCAGACAAAGTTGAAGGATCGATATGTCTTTGCAAACACTGTACGCACAAATTGCGCAGCAAGAATGGATTGAAATGCCGCCAGGCTGGGGACAAGGAAGAACCATCTACGGTGGACTTGCAGCTGCAGTCATGATGCAAAAAGCCGTGGTAATAATCAATGATCCTACTAAACGTTTGCTGAGTACCAGTGTGACTTTTGTTGGCCCGGTACAGGAAGGCAAAGCACGCCTAACTGCGGAAATTCTGCGTGAAGGCAAATCGGTCACTACCATCGAAGTGCGTCTATGGCAGGATGAGGCTGTTCAGAGCATTCTGATTGCCAGTTTCGGCGTAGCGCGCGATTCTAGCATTCAGGTACATCAGGAAATCCAGGCTCCGGATTATGCTCCTCCTGAAACCCTGTTCCAGATTCCTGCACAGTTCAAGCTTCCAAAGTGTTTTGATCATTTTGAACTCAGATGGGCGGATTTGAATCTGCCGTGCAGTTCAAGTGTACGTCCTGATTTTGAAGGCTGGTGCCGCTTCCATCCAGATCAACATTCTGACCGTGAATTTCAGTTAGCTGACCTGATTGCCATTTTTGACATCTGGCCACCTGGGGTGTTACCGATGTTTCAAACACTGGCCCCAGCGAGCAGCCTGACCTGGACTGTAACCTATGTGCATCCAGTGCAGCATCAGCTACATGATTGGTTTAAGTATAAAGTGATTACCGACCATGCGGCTGACGGTTATTCAACAGAACATGCCTATCTGTGGGATGTAGAAAATCGGCTGATTGCGATGGCCAGACAGACAGTGACGGTGTTTGCCTAGTGACACTTCAAGTCAATTCGTATAAAGTGAAGCGTATTAATGATGGATTAAACCTCGAAAAAAGTGTGCATTTTCATCGTACATGAGGGGAACAATTGGCGGTGTCTATGACTACAGGTCGTATCCTGAATATTCCAAATATCTTGACCTTGGCTCGTATTATCCTGATTCCGGTTTTTTTATTGGTCGCATATTGGCCACCGGCAATGGGATTTAATGAAACCAGTCCTGATGTGACGCGGCATATTATCTTAACGACAATTTTTGTAGTGGCTGCAGTCACTGACTGGTTTGATGGTTATCTGGCGCGTACTCTGAATCAGACGTCTGCTTTTGGTCGTTTTTTGGATCCAGTTGCAGACAAGTTGATGGTCGCTGCTGCGCTTATTGTCTTAGTGCAATGGCAACCTTCGATCTCGATGGCTTTTGCAGCGATTGTGATTATTTCACGGGAAATTACAGTTTCAGCTTTACGTGAATGGATGGCTGAACTCGGTGCGCGTACCAGTGTGGCGGTGTCGACAGTGGGTAAATACAAAACCGCGTTCCAGATGATCGCAATTACGGTTTTCCTGCTGAACTGGCCACCGCTAGAAATGCTGGCTTATGCTTTGCTATATACAGCTGTGGTACTGACCTTATGGTCAATGTTTATTTATCTAAAAGCAGCCTGGCCATATCTGAAACAGCCTTAATCAATAAAAGCTCCTTAAAGGGGCTTTTTTTTATAGCTGAAATAGGAAATATAAAAATAGCAGGCAAAAAAATACCCAGCCTTTGGGGGAAGAACTGGGATGAAATCGGGGGTATTTCTCAGTTATTATTATAGTTATTCAAAGATATCTCATCTTCTTGCAGGTCATTATAGGGAGCACCTTCCACAAAATCATGTGGTTTCTTGTAGCTGAATGTTGTGTTTTGTGAGAGCAATGTATACAGAATTTACAATTGATTATTTTGATACAAATCTGATTGCTTTTCAGTAAGATAATGGCTGCTTAAATTTAAAAAACACGGTAGGAAAATGACAGGTTTTGAGCCTGTTTTTTAGGTCAATAATTTTCGATTTCATGAAAGTTAAAATAGTTTTTAGAGTGCTTTTAAGAGAAATAGAGTATCTATAGAAAAAGAATATCCGAGGAGTCTCTTGTCAGGTATTTAACTCATGATCTGATGAAGAAGTAATTTTCAAATTAAAAAGGGAATTCTTTTTATAGGTTACTTTTTTATAGCATTCGAAGTGATACCTTTCGCTTAATTTACGTAAGAGAAAAGCTTGAGCTTAAATAAAAAAAATTCCATGTAAGGAGTTTTTTTATTCTATGAACTTATAGCTGCTTGTCTTGTGTAAAAAACAAAAAGAGTAGGGCTTTAAACTAAAAGGGGAATCTTTCATAGATTTCCTTTTTGACAAGTAAAATTATGCGCTTCGCTTGTCTTGAGTAATTTTTAGAGCAGTACATAAAAAAGAATCTCCCATAACGGAGATTCTTTTTAAAGCCTACGCGCAGCATAGCTGCTTGTCTTGCGGCGTGGCGGAGCAGTGCTTTTGATATAAGAAAAGCCCCGTTTATGGAGCTTTTCAAATGTTGACCTACGCGCACCTTCGGTGCTTGTCTTGAAGAAAAATAAGGCAGCGCCTTATTTTTCTTCAGGCTTTAGACCTTCAGCTTTTTCCAATGATTCATCATTGTTAAAGAACTTCTCGCGTTGCTCTTCAAGGAACTTTTTCGCATCCGGTTCAAACACGTTTAAACGCTTTTCATTGATCAGCGTGGTCTGGTGTTTCAGCCATTCTTGCCAAGCCTGTTTAGATATCGTATCAAACAGTTCCTGACCCTTTGCACCCGGGAATGGTGCAAAGTCTAAACCTTCCATTTCTTGTTGATACTTACGGCAAAAAACTTGTCGAGACATATCAATACTCCAATTTAAAGCGAAAGCAATTAAGCGTAAAGTTTCTCTAGGCGAGCATGCGCACGTTCGATCGCAGCTTCAACCTGTGCAGGTGCAGTACCACCGATGTGATTACGTGCATTCACAGATGCTTCTAAGGTCAGGGCTTTTTCGAATACATCTGCCTGAATCAGATCAGAGAACTGTTGCAGTTGCTCAAGTGTCAGTTCAGACAGGTCTTTACCTTCCTGTACACCCAGAGCTACCGCTTTACCCACAATTTCGTGTGCATCACGGAATGCTACGCCATTTTTTACCAGATAATCTGCCAGGTCAGTGGCCGTTGAGAAGCCACGAAGTGCTGCTTCACGCATAATTTCGATGTTTGGTACAAGCGCAGGAATCATATCCGCAAATGCCATTAATGAACCACGGACGGTATCGATCGCATCAAATAATGGTTCTTTGTCTTCCTGGTTATCTTTGTTGTAAGCAAGCGGTTGACCTTTCATTAGGGTCAACAAGCTCATCAGATCACCATATACACGGCCAGTTTTACCACGGATCAGTTCAGGTACATCCGGGTTTTTCTTCTGTGGCATGATCGAAGAACCAGTACAGAAACGGTCTGGAATATTTACGAACTTGAACTGAGCCGATGTCCATAGGATCATTTCTTCAGACATACGTGACAGGTGCATCATAATTAAAGATGCCGCAGCATTGAATTCAATACCGAAATCACGGTCAGAAACAGCATCAAGTGAGTTTTCAGCAACAGCTTCAAAACCTAGAAGCTCAGCGGTATAAGCACGGTCAATCGGGTAAGTCGTACCTGCCAGAGCAGCAGAACCGAGTGGCATACGGTTAACACGTTTACGGCAATCAATCAGACGCTCAGAGTCACGTACCAGCATTTCAAACCAAGCCATTAAGTGATGACCAAAAGTCACTGGCTGTGCAGTTTGCAGATGGGTAAAACCTGGCATGATGGTATTGGTGTTTTTAGCTGCCAGACCCAGGATGCCTTTTTGCAATTTTTTCAGTAATTCCAGGATGGCATCAATTTCATCACGGACATACAGACGGATATCTGTGGCAACCTGGTCATTACGGCTACGGCCCGTATGCAATTTTTTACCGGTGATGCCGATACGCTGAGTCAGGCGCGACTCAATGTTCATATGCACATCTTCAAGGTCAATGCGCCATTCGAAGTTACCTGCTTCAATATCTGCTTTAATGGCAGTCAGACCTTCGATAATGTCATCACGTTCCTGTTCGGTCAGTACGCCAACTTTTGCCAGCATGGTTGCATGTGCAATCGAGCCTGCAATGTCTTGTTTATAAAAACGTTGGTCAAATTGAACAGATGCTGTAAATTCAGCAACAAAAGCATCAGTCGCTTCAGAGAAACGACCGCCCCACATACCCGAAGTCTGGGCTTGTGATGGATTTGAGGAATTAGAAGATGTGGTCATGTCGGCTCAATCAGATTAAAAGCAGTAGAACGAAAAAGAGTATAACAAATTCAAAGCCCGTTGCCGAAGTCCAAGTCGATCAATCTTTTACATCTCCGACCGGATCAGTGCAAAGCTCTTATTTTTTTAGCCAGATCGGCAAGCTGCACTATTTGCTGGAAATGTTTATTGGCGGCAATGTGCTGGCCATGGTCTTAGCCTTGGCAAAAGCACAGTCCTGGCAGGCACTCAATCTGGCAGATCTGCTTCAATATATGCTGTATATCAACTGGATACTGTTATGTTTTGCAGCGCTAGTCGAGCTTTTTCATCAGCACTTTCAACGTATGGGGATTAAGCTGGCATTAATCTGCGGATTTTTGCTATTACAGGCGGTTGTTTTGGTGACTACGACCAGTCTGAATGTGCTGACTTATTTTGGCAGCAATTTGAATTTTCAGGGACTGAGTCTGGCAGTCGCACTGGATCAGGTCGGCCTACATCTGAGTTTTGGTATCCTGTTAGGCATGTTCTGTTTTCGCTATCTGTATTTGCGTGAACAATGGGCGCAGCAGCAGCACAGTGAATTAAATGCACGGATTCAGGCCATGCAGGCCAGGATTCATCCGCATTTTCTGTTTAATAGTCTCAATAGCGTGATTAGCCTGATCAGTATTGACCCGGACAAAGCCGAACAAATGTTGCTGAATTTGTCCCGTTTATTTCGGGCCAGTTTTCAGGAATTGAAACTGGTCAAGTTGCAGGAAGAAATTGAACTCTGCCAGCGCTATCTGGAGATTGAACAGATTCGTCTGGGAGAGCGTTTACAGGTCGAATGGAAATTAGAAAACAAAGACTTATACTCACAAGTCCAAATTCCATTATTGACTTTACAACCCCTAGTGGAAAATAGTATTTTCCATGGAGTTGAAAAAATTTTGACAAAGAGTACCATAAGCATATTGATTGAAATCTTGCAAAATCAAATTAATATCATCATAACAAACCCCTATACGCAGGATAATAAAACATTAAAAAAGGGACATGGTATTGCAATTGAAAATGTCAGACAGCGTCTGGAAGCTTATTACGGACCTACGATGACGTTTCAAACTTTCGCCGGTGGAGGGGTGTTTACCACGGTTGTGCAATATCGCTATAAATAAAAAGAAATCAAGGAAATCACAGTTAACTTATAATCAAATGAATAATGTTGACTGGATTAAGGAGGAGAAATGGACGTCCTGATTTGTGACGATGAGCCTTTGGCTGTCGAGCGACTATCACGTTTAGTCTCTCAACTGGGGCATGATGTGGTTGCAACAGCTACGCATGGTCGTCAAGCAATTGATCTGGCTCACCAGCATGAACCTGATGTCATCTTATTAGATATTCAAATGCCTGAAATGGATGGTTTGACCTGTGCGCAGCATTTGCGTCAGCTCGACCCGATGCCGGCTATTGTCTTTTGTACGGCCTATGACCAACACGCGCTGGATGCATTCAAGTCTAATGCAGACGGCTACCTGCTTAAACCGGTGATGCAACAGGAATTGGCACAGGTTTTAGAGCATCTAATTAAACTTACCCAAGCTCAAATGAGCCAACTAAAACAAAAAGAAAATATGGAAGAAATCAATATCAGCCGCCATCAAATTGCGGCAAAGACCTATCGCGGGGTCGAATTGGTGCCAGTTGAAAATATCTATTATTTTCTGGCGGATCAAAAATATGTGACCGTACGCCATAAAAACGGCAGTGTCCTGATTGATGAAACCCTGAAGGAGTTGGAACAGGAGTTTGGACATCAGTTCATCAGGATTCACCGTAATGCACTGGTTTCGGTTCACTATCTGGAAGGCTTGGAAGTGGTGAGTTCCGGCCAGTATCAGGTGCGTTGTCGTGAACTGGAAGAGCGTCTGGCGGTCAGTCGGCGTCATTTGCCATTCTTGCGGGAACGGATTCAGAAACTCTAAACGGATCAATGAGTTCGTCTGGACCAGTATTGAAACTTGTATAAATTCGCTTGCATTTTCAAGTGAGCAGGTTAAGTTTAGACTATTGTTCTCATTGACTGTTTATTGAAATTTATGAAGACCCTAAAAATTGCTACTCGACAAAGTCCACTTGCGCTCTGGCAGGCGGAACATATCCGTGCACGCTTACAGGACCTGCATGCTGGACTTCAGGTCGAGTTAGTCACTTTTGTTACACAGGGTGATAAAATTCTTGATACGCCATTGGCTAAAATTGGCGGTAAGGGCTTATTTGTAAAAGAATTAGAAGCAGCCTTACTAGATGGTCGTGCTGATCTGGCAGTCCATTCAATGAAAGATGTGCCAATGGCTTTGCCTGAAGGCTTATCTTTGGCAGTCATCTGTGAACGTGAAGATCCACTGGATGCTTTTGTCTCAAATACTTATGCCAGTTTTGACGAATTGCCTCAAGGTGCCAAAGTTGGAACTTCCAGCTTGCGCCGTAAAACCCAGATTTTAAAACAGCGTCCGGACCTTGAGATTATCGATTTACGCGGTAATGTGGGTACACGCTTATCCAAACTGGATGCAGGTCAGTATGATGCAATCATCCTGGCCAGTGCCGGTTTAAAACGCTTGGGCCTTGCAGATCGTATTCGTCATAGTATTGTGCCTGAAGTAAGTTTACCCGCAGTAGGACAGGGTGCACTGGGCCTGGAATGCCGGAGTGGAGATCAAGCGGTATTAGATTTAATCCAGCCTCTGTTACATGTAGAAACTGATGCCTGTGTCCGTGCCGAACGTGCCTTTAATGCCTATCTGGAAGGTGGCTGTCAGGTGCCAATCGCAGGCTATGCCACTTTAAATGAAGGTGTCATTTCGATTGAAGGCCGGGTCGGTAGCGTAGATGGCGCAACTTTGCTACGCGCACAGCAAAGTGGAACCATGGCAGATGCAGAACAATTGGGCGTGCAGCTGGCTAAAGATCTGCTAGATCAGGGCGCAGGCGAGTTACTGAAAGCCCTTTATTCAAAATAATGTTGTTCATTAATACCCGTCCGAGTGATCGTGCTGCAAATTTAACGCAAGCCCTACAGACAGCGCAGATTCCGGTGATAGAGTTGCCCTTGCTAGAACTGGTACAGCAGCCTTATACGGATGAGCTGGCCAGTTTATTTAGGCAGCTACCCCAAGCAAAACTGATTGTCGTAGTGAGTCCGACCGCTGCCCAAATTGGCATGCAATATTTGCAGCAGGCAGGCCTATCATTGCATGATCTTGGAAGTGTCCAGTGGGTCGCTGTGGGTAAAGCTACCGAGCGGGCTTTAGCAAGCTACGGTATCCAGAGTTATGTGCCTGATGTGGAGACTTCGGAAGGGATGCTGCAATTGCCTGTGCTACAGCAATTAGCTACCGGATCAACTGTCGCCTTTTGGCGAGGTGAAGGTGGGCGTCAATTTATGATGCAGCATTTAAAGGATCAGCAAATTCATATATTGAATTTCATTTTATATGATCGTCAGTGTCCGCCAGTGACTTCCGAGATATTAGCTAAACATTTGACGAGCCTTGAAGCTAATCCCCGTTATGCAGTCTTGGTCAGCAGTGAAGCGAGCTGGCTTAACTGGCTAGCCTTGATGCAGCCGTATCCGCATCTCATTAATCGGGCATTGTATTTGGTTTTGGGGCCGCGTTTGGCTGCCATGCTTGGGGAATATCAACAGCAACATCAGGCTGGTTTTCAATTCGCTCAGTTAGAGGACTTAAGCGGATCGACGATTTTGCAGCAGCTACTGATGTACTAGGAAACGCATGAAAAAATTATTTATTGTTTTTTTCATCTTGAGCTTGGCGTGGATTGCCAAGCTGAGCTATGACCTGTTTGGCTTAAATTCAGCACAGACTGAATTGACCCAGAATTTGAAGCAACTGCAACAGCAGAATGCCAATCTGAATGATCAGATGGTGGCCTTAAAACGTCAAGTTGCTACGGGCCAAGCGTTAAGCCCTGAAACACCGAACAAGGGGACAGTTCAGGATACTCCTAGGGCTGATTTGCAGGATGATCTGCCTTTGGTCGAGCAATATCTGGATCTGGTTGAGTTTGCCTTGCAGCAGCAACAATATGCAATGGCGATGGAAAAGTTGAATCAATTATCCAATCAGCTTGAACATCTAGAACTGGCACCTGCTCTTCTGGGTAGCCTGAATCAGGCGATTGACAAGGATCGGGAAGTCCTTAAGCAGTTCATCAACAATCGTTTAGTACAACAGAATAAATTAAAAGAATTACTGCAACAGATTGATATTGAGATGGAAAAGGAAATCCAGATGCAGCATCAGAATCGCGCTACAGCCCAAAGCTCATTTTGGCAGCGCTGGATTCAGATTGAATCAGTCGAGAAACCGAGTGCAGTCTTAATGCAGCGTAATCTGGTCTTAAAAGAAGCTCAGCTGCGTTTACTGATTGCAGAAAATAGTGCGCAACAAGGACAGCAGGTAGCTTTCCAGCAAGCCCTGAAAAGTGTGATCGAGGTATTGGCTCAACTTCCGGATGCGCAAAGCAAACAATGGATTCAACGACTGGAGCAAATTAAGGCAGCACCTCAAACGCCTACTCCTCAGCTCAATACGCGTACCCTGATCGGTTAATTGCTTATGAAACAGATTTTACTTGCTTATTTACTGGTTGGTTTGCTGGGCTTAGCGATCTTGAGCGTACTGAGCTATGGTTATGGTGCGGGCTATGTCTATCTGTATTGGCGCGGACTACAAATCCAGACCACTTTCTGGTTCCTGGTGGGCCTACTCATCGCAATCAGCTTCCTGATGCATATGCTGTGGTATGCGACCAAGCGTTATCTCAGCTTTAAACGGCGTAAACATGAAACGGTATTCAGCTTTGCCCGCTTGCATCCTTATGAGCAGTTAGCTGTGGTTTGGTTATTAAATGCTGCACAAGATCAACGGGATTTTATCCAGCAGTCTTTTAATCAGTCGGGATTGCTCAAGTATATTATTGATGCTCGATTATCCTGGGGACAGCAACAATATAGCGAAGCATTGAGTAGTTTAAATCAGTCCAATCCTATGGCATTTGAACTGGCAGAATTACAGCGGATTGAAATCTATTTATCGCAGCAGGATGGTCAGCAGGCATTAACTCACCTAGAATTTTTAAATCAACATGAGTTATCTCCCTGGTTAAGACGAGTCAAAACCGCTTATGAGCAGCGTTTAAATGCTTTATGGGGGCAATTTGCCTTACAGTTTCCCTGGTTATATTTACGTTCAACCAAATATGGGCATTTAGACCAAGAAGTAAAAAAAATATGGCTGCAGCAATTATTAATAGCTTATGATCAAGCTACTGAAGATGATTTGGAATATTTAAAACAACGTTTTCTGGATTTAAAACAGGACATATTTAATCGTGACTATGAAGTCAAGCTATTATGGTTGAAGCTATTATTTAGAATGCCGGAAATGAGCGTTGAGCATGAAAGCCTTGCTAAACATTTACTGGAACTCCAATTTAATCAGGATGTATTTTATTTATGGTTCCAGCAGCAGTTATTAAAGCAGTTTCCAGGTTATGCAGATATTGAGCAACAGATCTCAGTTTGGGATGCAAAATATACTGCACTGCCAATATTAAGTTTTGCCAAATGGCATATTCTACAGGCGACTGGCCGGGTAGAAGAAGCTCAGCAATTGCTGGATCTCTATCCAGATGACATCCGCATGAGCTATTTGAGAATTAAATCTGTATTGCAGGGAAGAGAGGATTTAATACAGCAGTTAAATGCCGTATTTGAATCGAATGTTAATTTTATTGAAATCAGAATTTGAGGAAATAATGTCAGAATTACAACAATATCCGGTGATTTATTCGCAAACTGTTGCATGGGGAGACATGGATGCGTTTGGGCATGTTAATAATGCCATGTATTATCGTTATATAGAAAGTGCCCGTTTGGCTTATTTGGGTAAATTAAATATTTTTGATGAAGATATTTTAACAGTAGTGGCTTCAAATCAATGCCGTTATTTAAAACCTGTGGTTTATCCAGATCAATTAAAAGTGGCGGCACGAATTGATGAAATTCGGAATAGTGCAGTCAGAATGCATTATTTATTATGGAGTGAACAGCAGCAAAGTATCGTAGCTACTTCCGAAGCAGTAATTGTATGTTTAAATAAAAATATGCAGAAAACTGAAATACCTGAACATATTCGAGAAAAAATAAAATCGCTAGAATTAACTGTACAACATGAAATTTAATATTAGAGTTTTTATCTCTAATTTAATGATTAATTTTGTAATGGCCCTTAAGTTTATTGTTATACATTTAAAATTTTATATTGAATATTACACTTAATATAAATATGATGGGTTCGTTATTTATTAAAAGAAATAATGCTATTTATTGGAGAACATGATGCCAGACATTACAAATTTATCAGTTGAAGAGTTAAAACGTTTACAAGCAGAAGCTGAGTCTTTAATTGCTTTGAAAAAAGATCAGGAAATTGAAGATGCTTATCATCAGGTATTGGATATTGCCGACAAAGTAGGCTTAACGATTGAACAGCTTCTTGAATTTGGTGCTTCTAAACGTAAAAAAACTGCACGTAAGTCTGTAGAGCCACGTTATCGCAGTAAAAGCAATCCGGAAGACACCTGGACTGGTCGCGGTAAACAGCCACGCTGGTTAGTTGCTGAATTAGAGAAAGGCGCAAAACTGGAAGATTTCGTGATCTAATCCTTCTGCCGCATTATTCATCATCAGGCTGTTATGCATACGGCCTGTGATTGATCAGCCAAGCACATCCTGCTTGGTTTTTTTATGCCTATGAATTGGCGTCAGAGAAAAAGTGTGCATAATGTGATTATAAAATGACAAAACTATAAATTTAGGGGTTTCGATTGAATAGGTTGGTCGTGGCGGGATGAGCAATAAGCCGAAAACATTAAAATGGTTGATATTTGCAATTCTAGCCTTTTTTGTCTTTGTAATTCTGCAAGTTCCTGCAGCTTGGTTAATTTCAAAATTTTATAAAAATAATCAGGTCTTACATAATGTAAGCGGGAATATCTGGCAGGGAAGTGCGGACTGGAAAAAAGGTAATCTTCGGGGAAGTCTGAACTGGCAGGTTCGTCCTTTGGACCTGTTGTTGCTGAGATTAGGGGCAAATATTGATCTGCATAGCGGTAATACCCAGTTTTCGGGTGTGATGGGCTATGGTTTGAATAAAACTTTAACCGTTAAAAATCTTGAGGGACAGCTTGCACCTGAAACTTTAAAGAAGATTGCTGACTGGCAATGGCCTACCAACCCGATTCAGTTTAAAGAACTCGATTTTAAATATAAAAAAGAGCAAGGCTTTAGTCATGTAGACGGTCAGATGCAATGGAGTGGTGGTGAACTGATTTACACGTTTGCCCAGCGTCAGGAGCGTATGAATGTACCGGTTCTAAGTGGTCAGTTATCTGATGAGAATGGACAGCTGCTGCTGGACGTACGTGATAATCGTGATCAACGTATGTTGAATATTAAACTGGATCCAAGCCTGATGCTGGATATTCAGCTGACACAGCGCTTTTTACTCAATGCTCCTTCTTATACCGGTAAAGCTGGACTGGATACTTATGTGATTAGTACCCGTCAGCCTTTGATGGGGGGCTTCAACTGATGGCAAGCCCACTCGATTATTTTAAAAATATTGATCTGAAACAGACGGAGCGTGTTGCTCCAATTTTATTATTCCTGCTGATTCTGTATTTATGCTGGAAATTGGCCGCCTTATTCTGGCTTCTGGTGGCTCCGCCACAAGCGATGCAGATTGATCAGGTAGAACTGGGGTCACAACAGGCTCAAGTGCCGAACATTAGTGCCTTTTCACTATTTCAGGAAAATACTTACGCAGCGAACACTGCTGAAACTGCCAATATTGTCTTGCAGGGGGTTGTGGTGGCGATCCCAAGCTATAACTCTTCAGCAGTCTTGAAAATTAATGACCAGTCTGACCGTTATCGGGTCGGAGAAGTATTGGGGAATAGCGGTTTTACACTGGCTGAAGTGTATTGGGACCGGGTGATTCTGCGTAAATCAAGCGGTGCTACCCAAGAAATCCTGTTTAAAGGGCTGGAAAATGGTTTAAACCAGCCAATCGTGCCGGATACCTCAGCAGCATCTGCAAATTCAATGCCTCCGCTGCATACGGAAAGTGGTATGCCTGAACAACCTTCACCACAGAGTGAAATCAATCGGGCCATCCAGCAGATGCAGGAAAATAAGGACCAGTACTTACAGAATATGGGGGTAAGTGCAGCAGATGGTGGTTATGAAGTCACTTCCCGGACACCGGCTGCACTGCGTAATCGCTTGGGATTAAGACCGGGAGACCGGATTTTGTCTTTGAATGGTCAGACTCTGTCACAGGGACAAACCGAAGCACAGTTACTGGAACAGGCTCGACGTGAAGGTCAGGTAAAACTCGAAATAAAACGTGGTGATCAGGTGATGACCATACAACAAGATTTGAAGTGATGTGTCATCACGCATAGGGTTAGGAAACACAAAAGTTTATGGCTTTATTTAATAATAATCGATCAGCATGGGCATTCTGTGTGGCCGTACCATTGGTTGCTATGGTCAGTACGGCAAGTTATGCGCAAACCTGGAAAATCAATCTCCGGGATGCAGACTTAACCGCATTCATTAATGAAGTGGCGGATATTACCGGTAAAAATTTTGCGGTAGACCCACGGGTTCGAGGCAATGTCACGGTCATTTCCAACAAACCACTGAATAAAAATGAAGTTTATGACCTGTTTTTAGGCGTCTTGAATGTCAATGGTGTAGTGGCCATCCCTTCAGGAAATACCATCAAGCTGGTACCAGACAGCAATGTTAAAAGCTCCGGGATTCCCTATGATGCTCGTCATCGTGCGACCGGTGACCAGATTGTCACTCGCGTGATCTGGCTGGAAAATACCAATCCAAATGACCTGATTCCAGCCCTGCGTCCGTTAATGCCACAGTTTGCCCATTTGGCTGCCGTTCCGGGCACCAATGCATTGATTGTGTCGGACCGGGCGACCAATATCTATCAGCTGGAAACCATCATCCGTAATCTGGATGGCACAGGTCAGAATGATATTGAAGCCATTAGTCTACAGTCTAGTCAGGCTGAAGAAATGATTGAGCTGATTGATTCAATGGCAGCAACAGGTGCAGCTAAAGATCTGCGTGGTTCACGGGTGCGGGTCATAGCAGATGTGCGTACCAACCGGATTCTGATTAAAGGGGATCCAGCAACGCGCAAGCGTATTCGTCAGATTATTGAAACGCTGGATGTGCCTGCAGCAGACCGTCTGGGTGGTTTAAAAGTCTTTCGTTTGAAATATGCCAGTGCCAAGAATCTTTCGGAAATTTTGCAGGGGTTAGTGACAGGGCAGGCAGTCAATACTGGTTTGGATAATTCTTCTTCCAGCTCATCTTCTTATAATTCGACTAATAACCTGAATAACAATAATACCACTAGCTCAAATAGCTCAGGTGCATCCAATATTCAGCTCAATACTGGCATGAAAACCGAGCAAGGCGGGATCAGCAGCTTTAATGCCAATGGCGTCAGCATCATTGCAGATGCCACGCAAAATTCATTGGTGGTCAAGGCTGACCCGCAACTGATGCGTGAAATTGAATCTGCGATTGATCAGTTGGATGTGCGCCGTCAACAGGTTCTGATTGAAGCTGCAATTATTGAAGTAGAAGGAACAGATGCAGATCAGCTAGGTGTGCAATGGGCTTTGGGTGATATCAGCAGCGGAATTGGCTTAATTAACTTCGATAAGTTTGGTACTAGTCTGAGAAATATTGCGGCGGGCTATCTCGCAGGTGGTGGCTTAGGTGCTGCAAGTACTGTGGGTGCGGGTAGTTCCATTGTGATTGGAGATTTTCAGGAAGGCAGTGATGGTTCACGTCGCCTGTATGGTGCGATGATTCAGGCATTGAAAGAAACCACCAAGTCTAACCTGTTATCTACGCCGTCGATTGTGACCATGGATAATGAGGAAGCTTATATTGTCGTGGGTGAAAATGTGCCCTTTGTGACCGGTTCGGTTTCGACCAGTGGCTCAGGCGTGGCTAATCCTTATACCACCATTGAGCGTAAAGATGTCGGCGTAACCTTAAAAGTCGTACCGCACATTGGTGAAGATGGTACGGTACGTCTGGAAGTTGAACAGGAAGTCTCTGCGGTCAATCGAGATCGTGGACAAGCACAGGATTTGGTGACCAGCAAGCGTGCAATTAAAACTTCGATTCTGGCTGAACATGGGCAAACCATCGTACTCGGTGGCTTAATCTCGGATAATACTACGTATGGACGTCAGGCTGTTCCAGGTCTGGGAGCGATTCCAGGTATAGGACGCTTATTTCGCGCTGAAGGTAAGTCTAATCAGAAACGTAACTTATTGATCTTTATCCATCCAACGATTGTGGGGGATAAAAATGAAGTGCGTAAACTGACGCAGCAACGTTATGGTCAACTCTATAGCCTGCAATTGGCACTCGATTCAGACGGTAATTTTGCCAAGCTGCCGGAAAGTGTTGAAGATGTGTATCAGCAGCGTATTCCAGTTTCCAAGACACCACTGACGAATTCGACCTACCAGAATGTCCCAAGTGCCCCAGTACCAACGCCGTCAGCTACAGCAGTAGCTACACCGGTAGCAATTGAGCCGGGGATTCAGCGACAAGTGGTACAGCAGCCAGTCCAGCAGGTTGAAAAAAGTAGAAATACCGTTACAACAACCACACTTAGACCCAAAAGCTAGACCATTCGCATTTGCATACAGCATGTTATGATAATGTCAAAGAAAATAGAGAAGTAGATTTCATGACTTGGAAAATACAGGCAATTACCGATGACTTGACCGGACAGGAAATAGCAATCGACCGTGACATGCTGGTAGGGCGTCATCAGGCGGCTGATATTGTGCTGCAGGCTGCGGAAATCTCGCGTAAGCATGCTGCTTTTCTGCTGAAAAACGATGCACTATGGGTACAGGATCTAGGCTCATCTAATGGCACTTTCGTGAATGACTTGCGTATTGAGCAGGAAACGCGATTAAAACAAGACGATGTAGTCCAGTTTGCCACCTTGAAATTTCTGGTTCTTGAACCTGTAGCGCCTGTTGAAGTGGCGCCAGAAGTTGAAGAAACAGCAGAGCAAGTGGTTGAAGAAATCGAAACGGTTGAGAAAACTCCTGCCCAGCAGATGAATGAGCAGGGCATTCCAGAATTGAAAGAGCGTGATGCTTCAGTCAACTTGACCCGTGATGGTATGCCGACCAATGTCGGTATTCCAAAACCTGCGCCTATTGCTGAAGGGGTAGACCTGAGCTCGGTTAAGCCAGAACCCGCACCGATTCCGGTGGAACAGCCTGTTTCTCGTGTAGAGCAGGAAAAAGAAGCACAGAAAAATGCATCTATTGGACTGATTTCACTAATCGTTCTGATTATTTTGGCGATTATCGCTTGGGTGTTGTTTAAATAAGCCCATGATTGGTTACAATCGAGGCATGCATCACGCATGCCTTTTTTATGGCTGCAAATAAAGAAAATGAGGGGCAGGATGTCAATTGCACAACTGGAACAACGTAAGCTGATTTTATTCGATCTGGATGGTACCTTGGTGGATTCAGCCCATGATTTGTATCGGGCCATGAATATGAGCCTGAATGTCTTGCAGCTACCACTGGTGACTGAGGAGCAGGTACGGGTGTGGATCGGTAAAGGAACGTCCAAGTTCTGTGAAAGCGTACTCCAGCATTTGGTGGGAGAAGTATTACCTGCCCAGCATCAGGAATTACTTGCGACGTTCCTGGAAATTTATAATGCCGATCCTTGTGTAGATACCAAGCCATTTGACGGAATTATCGAGTTTCTGGAATGGGGTAAGGCTAACGATAAAAAACTGATCTGTGTGACCAATAAACCAGAAGAACCGGCACGCAGTATTCTGGATATTCTGGAAATGGCGAAATACTTTGATGACACCATTGGTGGTGATCGCTTTGCCGAGCGTAAGCCAGATCCGCGTCAGTTGTTGCATTGTGTGGAGCATTATGGCGTGACCAAAGAGCAGGTACTGATGATCGGGGACTCAGTCAATGACATCGAAGCTGCGCGCCGTGCGGGTATAGATTGTATTGTAGTCAGCTATGGCTATAATCATGGTGAAAATATAGCAGACTGTGATCCTCAAGAAATTGTTGATGATCTACGTGAGTTGCTTGCTTAAATAGGGTACGAAGGAAATAAGATGAATAGTTGTAAGGTTTTTCGATGGCGTCGCTCAGTTCAATTCCATTTTCATACTGAGTAACCCTAATTTAAAGAGAAAAACCGAATGACAACTTCAGCTCAATTCCAGCAACTTGCATCTCAAGGCTACAACCTGATTCCAGTATACCGTCAGCGTCTGGCTGATACCGATACTCCTTTATCTATCTTTGCCCGTCTAAAACAGCACCAACAGGCTTATCTGTTCGAATCTGTGGAAGGGGGAGAAAACTGGGCGCGCTATTCAATTATCGGCCTGGGTGAATCGACTGTATTCTCCTGTAATGCGGGTGAACTGACTGTTCAGCATCCAGATGGCTCTATTGAAAAACAGCACTGTGCCGATCCATTCCAGTATATCCGTGACTTTCAGGCACAGTTTAAAGTACCGACCCAGGCAGAACTTCCAGCCTTACCAAGCTTTACCGGTGGTCTTGTCGGTTACTTTGGTTATGACTCAGTACGTTATATCGAACCTAAGCTAAAAAATGTGCCTGAAGCTGATCCGGTAGGCTTGCCAGATATCTGGATGATGCTGTCCAAAACCGTCATCGTATTCGATAATCTGAAAGATACCCTGTTCCTGATTGTCCATGCCGATGCAGCGGATCAGGCAGCTTATGAGAAAGCGCAGCAGCAGCTGGATGAGCTGGAAAATATTCTGGCAACACCAGTGAGCCTGAAAGCAGAAAAACATACAGCACCGCACTTTGAGTCTTTAACTGGACATGACAACTTTATTGCCTCTATTGAAAAGGTAAAAGAGTACATTCGTGCCGGAGATGTGATGCAGGTCGTGCCGGGTCATCGTATGGTTTCTGATTTCGATGGTGAGCCTTTACAGGTCTATCGCGCATTACGTCATCTTAATCCATCACCTTACCTGTTCCTCGTGCAAGGGCAGACCCTAGAAAATAATACGCCGTTCCATATTGTGGGTTCTTCACCGGAAATTCTGTCACGTCTGGAAAATGGCATTGCGACTGTTCGTCCACTGGCGGGTACGCGTCCACGTGGCAAGACCAAAGAAGAAGATCTGGCACTGGAAAAAGATTTGCTGTCTGATGAAAAAGAAATTGCCGAGCACTTAATGCTGATTGACCTGGGCCGAAATGATGTCGGTCGAGTATCCAAAATCGGTAAAGTACAAGTCACTGATCAAATGGTGATCGAACGTTACTCGCATGTGATGCACATTGTGTCGAATGTACAAGGTGAAGTGCGTGATGATGTCGATGCACTGGATGTTTTTAAGGCAACTTTCCCGGCTGGAACACTTTCTGGTGCACCAAAAATCCGTGCTATGGAAATTATTGACGAAGTTGAGCCTGTGAAACGCGGAATTTTTGGCGGCGCTGTTGGTTATTTAGGCTGGCATGGCGAAATGGACATGTCGATCGCGATTCGTACCTGCGTGATTCGTGAAAATAAGGTCTATGTTCAGGCCGGAGCAGGGCTGGTTGCGGACTCAAATCCTGAGTCAGAATGGAATGAAACCCAAATAAAAGCTCGCGCAGTGATCAAAGCGGTTGAATTATCATCAAACGGATTGATTTTGTGAGTTTTTGGCGTTTTTTTTGAAAAAAACACTTGCATGGATTCTGAGTTTTGCTAAACTGCACACCGTTCCGATACGAAACGTACGAAACACTAAGAAACGCCGGCATAGCTCAGTTGGTAGAGCAACTGACTTGTAATCAGTAGGTCCACAGTTCGAATCCGTGTGCCGGCACCATCTTAGGGAGTTTGGAGTGCGAAGTAAAGAACGACACTGATGTAAGTGTAAAAATGGTGAGGTTCCCGAGCGGTCAAAGGGGGCGGACTGTAACTCCGCTACGAAAGTTTCGAAGGTTCGAATCCTTCCCTCACCACCAATTTTAAGACTTCAAAGTGGTAAGTACCAACATCGTGCGGGAGTAGCTCAGTTGGTAGAGCGGCAGCCTTCCAAGCTGCATGTCGCGAGTTCGATCCTCGTCTCCCGCTCCATTGTTTGAAGTGCTAATATTTGCTCTTATAGCTCAGTGGTAGAGCACTCCCTTGGTAAGGGAGAGGTCTCGAGTTCAAATCTCGATAAGAGCTCCAGATTACAGTTTGGCAACGTGGTTGCAAAAATATTTCAAAAGCAGGCTATTTAGTCTGCTTTTCAAGTATTTGGTGTTTGGTTTTTTTTAAACGATATGTCGGAGCTGGGTTTTACTCAGAATTGTGTTCGACGTAAACGAGGAAGATTAACATGGCTAAGGCTAAGTTTGAACGTAATAAGCCACACGTTAACGTGGGCACAATCGGTCACGTTGACCATGGTAAAACAACTTTAACAGCTGCGATTGCAACTGTATGTGCGAAAAAATTCGGTGGTGAAGCGAAAGACTACGCTGCAATCGACTCTGCACCAGAAGAAAAAGCACGTGGTATTACAATTAATACTTCACACGTAGAATACGATTCTCCAACTCGTCACTACGCTCACGTAGACTGCCCGGGCCACGCCGATTATGTTAAAAACATGATTACTGGTGCTGCTCAGATGGACGGCGCGATCCTTGTATGTGCTGCGACTGACGGTCCAATGCCACAAACTCGTGAACACATCCTGCTTTCTCGTCAGGTAGGTGTACCCTACATCGTTGTATTCTTGAACAAATGCGACCTTGTAGACGACGAAGAACTTCTTGAATTAGTAGAAATGGAAGTTCGTGAACTTCTTTCTACTTACGACTTCCCAGGTGATGACACTCCTGTAATCCGTGGTTCAGCACTTGCTGCACTTAACGGTGAGGCTGGTCAATACGGTGAAGATGCTGTTGTAGCTCTTGTTGAAGCGCTTGACTCTTACATCCCAGAACCAGAACGTGCAATCGACCAAGCATTCTTGATGCCAATCGAAGATGTATTCTCAATTTCTGGTCGTGGTACAGTTGTAACTGGCCGTGTTGAAACTGGTGTCATCAAAGTTGGTGAAGAAGTTGAAATCGTGGGTATCAAAGATACAGTTAAAACTACTGTAACTGGCGTTGAAATGTTCCGTAAACTTCTTGACGAAGGCCGTGCTGGTGAGAACTGTGGTATCTTGCTTCGTGGTACTAAACGTGAAGACGTACAACGTGGTCAAGTACTTGCTAAACCAGGTTCTATCAAACCGCACACTAAATTCGATGCAGAAGTATACGTACTTTCTAAAGACGAAGGTGGTCGTCACACTCCATTCCTTAACGGTTACCGTCCACAGTTCTACTTCCGTACAACTGACGTAACTGGCGCGATTTCTTTGAAAGAAGGCGTTGAAATGGTTATGCCTGGTGACAACGTAGAAATGTCAGTAGAACTAATCCACCCAATCGCAATGGACCCAGGTCTACGTTTTGCGATCCGTGAGGGTGGTCGTACAGTTGGTGCTGGTGTAGTTGCTAAAGTAACTGCATAATCATAGAATAGAAAATAAGCTGGAGTTTCGGCTCCAGTTTATCTACAGGCCAGTAGTTCAATTGGTAGAGCGTCGGTCTCCAAAACCGAATGTTGGGGGTTCGAGTCCCTCCTGGCCTGCCAAGTTTTTTTCAAAAGACGCTTGATGTCGGCAAAACTGGTCATATAATAAGTCGCGAAACCTACGACGAGTACAAAAATGTCGAATGATAAATCACGCGACGCATTAAGCGAAGCGGCAATTCCTCAAAGAAATAATCCTGCTGTAGATGTAAGTTCTGGTTCTCCATTAGACATTGTTCTATGGGTTATCGCCTTGATTTTATTGGTCGGTGCTATGATGGTAAACCAATATTTACCTGCATACTGGGCGCCTGCGAATGATATTTGGGTGCGCGTTGGGGTAATTTTGGCTTGTATCGTTGTGGCATTCGGTTTATTATACGCCACCCATCAAGGCAAAGGCTTTGTTCGTCTTCTTAAGGATGCACGAATCGAGTTACGTCGAGTGACCTGGCCTACCAAACAAGAGACTGTGACCACATCTTGGCAAGTCCTTGCTGTTGTAGTAATTGCAGCCATTGTTCTATGGTGCTTTGACTATGTTTTAGGCTGGTTAATGAAGTTTATTATCGGGTAAGAGAGCTATGAAACGTTGGTACATTATTCATGCCTATTCAGGTTATGAAAAACAAGTGATGCGTTCGCTTAATGATCGAATCCAGCGTAGCGCTGTTGCCGATAGCTTTGGTGAAGTCCTTGTTCCTACCGAAGAAGTGGTAGAAATGAAGGATGGCAAGAAGCGTAAATCAGAGCGTAAGTTCTTTCCTGGCTATGTATTAGTCGAAATGGAAATGAACGATGACACTTGGCACATCGTGAAAGAGTGTCCAAAAGTGCTTGGTTTTATTGGTGGTACGGCTGAAAAACCGGCTCCAATTACGCAAAAAGAAGCTGATGCAATCCTTGCACGTGTACGCAATACTGGTGAAGCACCGCGTCCTAAGACCATGTTTGAACCAGGTGAAGAATTACTCGTAATTGACGGTCCATTCACTGACTTTAAAGGTGTAGTGGAAGAAGTGCTTTACGACAAGTCACGCTTAACGCTGACGATTAACGTATTTAACCGACCAACTCAGGTTGAACTGGAATTTCGCCAAGTCGAAAAAACAGTTTAATTTGTTCGGGTTGAAAACGCCTGATTTGCGTGCAAATCAGGCATTGTTGTTGTAACGGTATCGTTACTTGAAATCATTGGGGAGCCTAACGGCGTTTGCACCCAGAGGTAATTTGAAATGGCTAAGAAGATTGACGGCTATATCAAGCTGCAAGTTCCAGCTGGTAAAGCGAATCCATCTCCACCGATTGGTCCTGCACTAGGTCAACGTGGTGTTAACATCATGGCATTCTGTAAAGAATTCAATGCTGCTACACAAAAAGTTGAAGCTGGTCTACCAATTCCAGTCGTGATCACTGTGTACAACGACAAGTCGTTCACATTCATCATGAAAACTCCACCTGCTGCTGTTCTTCTTAAGAAAGCTGCTGGTATCCAAAAGGGTTCTTCTGTACCTAACAAAACTAAAGTTGGTAAGTTGACTCGTGCTCAATTGGAAGAAATCGCGACTACTAAAGAACCAGACTTAACTGGTGCTGATTTAGACGCGCGTGTACGTACCATCGCTGGTTCTGCACGTTCTATGGGCTTGGAAGTGGAGCTATAAGACATGGCAAAGTTAACTAAACGTCAAAAAGCCATTGCTGCTGCTGTAGAAGCACAGAAAGTTTACACTTTAGAAGAAGCTGTAGAAGTTCTTACTAGCCTTCCAGCTGCGAAATTCAAAGAATCTTTGGACATCGCTGTAAACCTGGGTGTTGACCCTCGTAAATCTGATCAGGTTGTTCGTGGCGCGACTACTCTTCCTGCAGGTACTGGTAAAACTGTACGCGTAGCTGTATTTGCTCAAGGCGCTGCTGCTGAAGCTGCGAAAGAAGCTGGTGCAGACGTTGTTGGTTTCGACGATCTTGCTGAAAGCATCCAAGGCGGAAACCTTGACTTCGACGTAGTGATTGCTGCTCCTGATGCAATGCGCGTTGTTGGTAAACTGGGTACGATTCTTGGTCCACGTGGCTTAATGCCAAACCCTAAAGTAGGTACTGTAACTCCTGACGTAGCAACTGCAGTTAAAAATGCAAAAGCTGGTCAAGCGCGTTACCGTGTAGACAAAGCAGGTATTATCCACGCTGCGATCGGTCAAGTAGGTTTCTCTGCTGAAGCTGTTCGTCAAAACGTTGAAGCTCTTGTAGCTGACCTTAAGAAAGCAAAACCTGCTACTTCTAAAGGTGTTTACATTCAAAAGATCACTCTAAGCTCTACTATGGGTCCTGGTCTGATCGTTGATGTAGCAAACGTTTCTAAATAAGTTATAAACTTATACAGAATTTTAAAGCCCTGAGTAAGTTTTAAAGCACTGCTTTAAAACTTACGCAAGAAGAAACCGGTTTCGGACTACTTGCGAACTTAGGCAGACTTTGAATTGATAAATGTAAATTTATCAGCGTCAAAGACCTCAGGCGAGGGGAGTTTTATGCTTTCCTCTTAATACTCCAGCCTGCGTAGACGCGGTGGTGTGATTTGTTCATCCTCCGCGTGTGATTTCAGAGATGAATTCACGAATTGGGAGTGTGCTTGTGATCAGGCACATAAATCACCGTTAGGAGGTTTTACAATGGCTCTTCTTATTGAAGGCAAAAAACAGATCGTAGCTGAAGTAAGTGAAATTGCTTCTACTGCATTTGCCGCTGTTGTTGCTGACTACCAAGGTTTAACAGTTGAGCAATTAACTGCTCTTCGTGTTGAAGCTCGTAAACTAGGTGTTAAAACACGTATCGTGCGTAACACTCTGGCTAAACGCGCTCTTCAAGATACTCAATTCAATATCTTGAACGACAGCCTTGTTGGCCCAACAATCTTAGCTTTCTCGACTTCTGAAGACGACATGGGTGCAGCTGCACGCTTGTTCGAAGAATTCGCAAAAACTAACAAAGCATTCGAACTTAAAGCTGCTGCATTTGATGGCAAAGTTTACGAAGGTGCTGAAGTTAGCGTAATCGCGAACCTTCCGAACCAAGAAAAAGCGCTTACTATGCTTGCAAACGTTCTTCAAGCTCCTATTTCGAAATTGGGTCGCCTTATTACTGCGCTCAAAGAGAAAAACGAGTCAGAAGCTGCATAAGCTTAAATTTATTTCCACACCATTCAATTTCCATTTGGAGTTATTCTCATGGCTTTAACTAACGAAGAAATCCTAAACGCAGTTGCAGAAAAAACTGTTCTTGAACTTGTTGAACTAATCTCTGCTTTCGAAGAGAAATTCAACGTATCTGCTGCTGCTGTTGCTGTTGCTGCTGCTCCTGGCGCTGCTGCTGCTGCTGAAGAACAATCAGAATTCAACGTTGAGTTGACTTCTTTCGGTGGTAACAAAGTTGCTGTAATTAAAGCAGTTCGTGAAGCTACTGGTCTTGGCTTGAAAGAAGCTAAAGACATGGTTGAAGGCGCACCTACAGTTCTTAAAGAAGGCGTTTCTAAAGAAGAAGGCGAAGAGCTTAAGAAAAAACTTGAAGAAGCTGGTGCTACAGTTACTCTTAAGTAATTTCTTAAAGGAGCCGGTTTTTTTATAATCGGCTCCAAAAATTGGCTGATGGCTCTTGGGTCATCAGCCTTTTTGCGTTACAATAATCGGCTCGATTTTTGTTTGCATGATATAAAATTCATACAAATTAAAAATAAACATAATGAACAAACGCTTACCAATATTTTTCATTAAAAAAATATTGTTAAGCGTTTTAATACCACTAAAAATTGCAGCATTTGTAAAGAGTGGTGGCCATATCGGCCAGCGTAATTCCTTCTGAGCCCGTTCTGCAGGCGGGCTTGGTTTACACTTTCCGAGGACTCCAGATGGCATACTCATATACCGAAAAGAAACGGATCCGTAAGAATTTTGGTAAATTGCCTAGCGTCATGGATGCTCCGTACCTGCTCGCGATTCAAGTCGACTCGTACAGAACATTCTTACAAGATGGCAAATCACCAAAAAACCGCGAAGATATCGGTCTCCAAGCCGCATTTCGTTCAGTTTTTCCTATTGAAAGTTATTCTGGCAATGCTGCTTTAGAATTCGTTGAGTATAGTCTTGGTAAGCCTGAGTTTGATGTACGCGAATGTATCCTTCGTGGCTCAACTTATGCAGCACCAATGCGCGTAAAAATTCGTTTGATCCTGAAAGATCGCGAAACTAAATCAATCAAAGACGTACGTGAACAAGAAGTCTACATGGGCGAAATGCCGCTTATGACAGACAACGGTACTTTCGTCATTAACGGTACCGAGCGTGTAATCGTATCGCAATTGCACCGTTCACCGGGCGTATTTTTTGACCACGATAAAGGCAAAACTCACTCAAGCGGTAAAGTCCTTTATTCAGCTCGTATCATTCCTTACCGTGGTTCATGGTTAGACTTTGAATTCGATGCCAAAGACCTGGTCTACGTACGTATTGACCGTCGTCGTAAATTGCTTGCGACTGTGGTGCTTCGTGCGCTGGGTTATACCAACGAACAAATTCTCGACATGTTCTACGAGAAAGTACCTGTGTATCTGGACATGGGTAGCTACCAGATTGACCTTGTTCCAGAGCGCCTGCGCGGCGAAATGGCACAGTTCGACATTGCTGACAAAGACGGCAAAGTCATTGTTGAACAAGGTAAACGTATTAACGCACGTCATGTACGTCAAATGGAAGCATCTGGTCTTGAGAAGCTTTCTGTTCCTGATGAATACCTGTACGAACGTATCACTGCTGAAGACATCCCACTGAAAGATGGTGATGTGATTGCAGCCAATACTGTTCTAAGCCATGAAATTATGGTGAAAATTGCAGAAGGCGGCGTGAAACAGTTCAACATCCTGTTCACTAACGATATCGACCGTGGTCCATTCATTGCGGATACATTACGTGCTGATACCACAGTAAGCCGTGATGAAGCACTTGTAGAAATCTACAAAGTCATGCGTCCAGGTGAGCCACCAACAAAAGAAGCTGCTGAGAACCTGTTCAACAACCTGTTCTTCTCTTCTGAGCGTTATGATCTGTCTCCAGTCGGCCGTATGAAGTTCAACCGTCGTTTGGGTCGTCCTTACGAAGTGGGTACTGATCAGAAGTCACGCGAAGTTGAAGGCATTCTCTCGAATGAAGATATCACTGATGTATTAAAAACATTAGTAGAAATCCGTAACGGTAAAGGTGAAGTCGACGATATCGACCACTTGGGTAACCGTCGTGTTCGTTCTGTGGGTGAAATGACTGAGAACCAATTCCGTGTAGGTCTGGTTCGTGTAGAACGTGCTGTTAAAGAACGTTTGTCTCAAGCTGAAACTGATAATCTGTCTCCGCAAGACCTGATCAATGCGAAGCCAGTGGCTGCTGCAATCAAAGAATTCTTTGGTTCAAGCCAGTTGTCTCAGTTCATGGACCAAAACAATCCGTTGTCTGAAATTACACACAAACGTCGTGTATCAGCACTTGGGCCTGGTGGTTTGACTCGTGAACGTGCGGGCTTCGAAGTACGTGACGTACATCAAACTCACTATGGTCGTGTATGTCCAATTGAGACTCCTGAGGGTCCAAACATTGGTTTGATCAACTCTCTGTCTGTTTACGCCAAATGTAACAACTTCGGTTTCCTGGAAACTCCATACCGTAAAGTGGTTGATGGCCGCGTAACTGATGACGTTGAATACCTGTCTGCGATTGAAGAAGTAGGTACTGTGATTGCACAGGCCGACTCTGCAGTAGATAAAGACGGCAACCTGTCTGAAGAATTCGTTTCTGTACGCCACCAAGGTGAATTCGTACGTATGCCTCCTGAAAAAGTGACGCATATGGACGTATCTGCTCAACAGGTTGTATCTGTAGCAGCATCACTGATTCCGTTCCTTGAGCACGATGACGCCAACCGTGCATTGATGGGTTCGAACATGCAACGTCAGGCTGTTCCTACGTTAATCGCTGACAAACCACTGGTTGGTACCGGTATGGAAGCGAACGTAGCACATGACTCTGGTGTATGTGTAATCGCGAAACGTGGTGGTCGTATTGAATTTGTTGACGCTTCGCGTGTCGTGATTCGTGTCAACGAAGACGAAATGGTTGCAGGCGAAGCAGGTGTAGATATCTATAACCTGATCAAATACACACGTTCTAACCAGAACACTTGTATCAACCAGAAAGTTCTTGTGAACCTGGGCGATAAAGTAGGCCGTGGCGACGTTCTGGCTGACGGTCCATCAACTGATGGTGGTGAGCTAGCATTGGGTCAAAACATGCGTGTAGCGTTCATGACTTGGAACGGTTACAACTACGAAGACTCGATCTTGTTATCTGAGCGTGTTCTTCAAGAAGACCGTTTAACGTCTATTCACATCCAGGAACTTTCATGTGTTGCACGTGATACCAAACTGGGTGCTGAAGAAATTACTGCCGATATCCCGAACGTGGGTGAAGCAGCGCTTTCTAAACTGGACGAGTCAGGTATCGTTTACATCGGTGCTGAAGTGACCGCGGGTGACATCCTGGTAGGTAAAGTAACGCCTAAAGGTGAAACTCAGTTAACTCCTGAAGAAAAACTGCTTCGTGCAATCTTCGGTGAAAAAGCGGCTGACGTAAAAGACTCTTCTTTACGTGTTCCATCGGGTACTAAAGGTACTGTGATCGACGTTCAAGTGTTTACACGTGACGGTCTTGAGAAAGACGAACGTGCTCAGGCAATTGAAAAAGCTCAGCTGGATGCTTACCGTAAAGACTTGAAAGAAGAATACAAAATCTTCGAAGAAGCAGCACGCGAACGTATTGTCCGTCTGTTGAAAGGTCAGGAATCTAACGGTGGCGGTACTACTAAACGCGGTGACAAACTGTCTGAAGAATTGTTATCTGGTTTAGAGCTGGTTGATCTGCTTGATATCCAACCAAGTGATGAAGCAATTGCTGAACGTTTAACTCAAATTCAAGTGTTCTTAAAAGAGAAGAGCCTTGAAATTGATGAGAAATTTGCTGAGAAAAAACGCAAACTTTCTACAGGTGACGAACTGACAACTGGCGTATTGAAAGTTGTTAAGGTTTACCTGGCCGTTAAACGTCGTATCCAGCCTGGTGATAAGATGGCGGGTCGTCACGGTAACAAGGGTGTAGTTTCTAACATCCTGCCTGTTGAAGACATGCCGCACGATGCCAATGGTGTACCAGTAGATATCGTACTGAACCCGCTCGGTGTACCATCACGTATGAACGTCGGTCAGATTCTGGAAACTCACTTGGGTATGGCTGCTAAAGGTCTTGGCGATCAAATCGATAAGATGCTGAAAGAACAGCGTACAGTTCTTGAACTGCGTGATTTCCTAGACAAGATTTATAATAAGGTTGGCGGTCAGCAAGAAGATCTTGACAGCCTGACTGATGAAGAAATCTTGAAACTGTCTGGTAACTTGCGTAAAGGTGTTCCTCTGGCAACTCCAGTATTTGATGGTGCTGAAGAAGGTCAGATCAAAGAATTACTTGAGCTTGCTGGCTTGTCACGTACGGGTCAAACTGTATTGTATGATGGCCGTACTGGTGAACGTTTCGACCGTCCTGTAACTGTAGGTTACATGTACATGCTGAAACTGAACCACTTGGTTGACGACAAGATGCATGCGCGTTCTACTGGTTCTTACTCTCTAGTAACGCAACAGCCGCTTGGTGGTAAAGCACAATTCGGTGGTCAGCGTTTCGGTGAGATGGAAGTCTGGGCACTGGAAGCATACGGTGCAGCATATACGCTTCAAGAAATGCTTACTGTGAAGTCGGATGACGTTGAAGGCCGTACCCGTATCTATAAGAACATTGTAGATGGTAACCATTATATGGACCCAGGTATGCCTGAATCGTTCAACGTATTGACCAAAGAGATCCGTTCTTTAGGTATCAACATTGAACTGAAAAATGGTGACTAAGAAATCTCCCCCGACCCCTCTTTAAGAAAGAGGGGAGAAAGTCCCCCTTTATAAAGGGGGATTTAGGGGGATTCTTGAGATTCCCGAATTTCAGTAAAAAACAATATTTGTGACCCAGTCGGGAAGTGAAAATCTCCTCGACACACGGAGAAAAAAATTGAAAGACTTGCTCGATATCATGCGCAAAAAGACGGATTCCGACGGTCATGCTCCTGTAGAGTTTGATCGCATCCGTATTGGTCTTGCGTCACCAGAAATGATTAAGTCGTGGTCTCATGGTGAAGTTAAAAAGCCAGAAACCATTAACTACCGTACGTTCAAACCAGAACGTGACGGTTTATTCTGTGCCAAAATCTTTGGTCCAGTAAAAGATTACGAATGCTTGTGTGGTAAATACAAGCGTATGAAATACAAAGGCGTCATTTGTGAAAAATGTGGCGTTGAAGTAACAACTGCGAAAGTTCGTCGTGAGCGTATGGGTCACATCGAACTGGCTTCTCCAGTTGCGCACATCTGGTTCCTGAAATCATTGCCTAGCCGTATCGGTCTTTTATTAGATATGACGCTACGTGATATCGAACGCGTATTGTATTTCGAATCTTATGTTGTAACTGACCCAGGTATGACTCCATTTGAGAAATACCAACTTCTGAACGATGAAGAATACTTCAATGCGTTAGAAGAACACGGTGATGAATTCACTGCGAAAATGGGTGCAGAAGCGGTTCAAGACTTGCTTAAAGATATCGATCTTGAAGCTGAAATTGCGCGTCTTCGTGAAGAAATCCCTAACACAACTTCAGAAACTAAGCTTAAAAAAGCCTCTAAACGTCTGAAATTGATGGAAGCATTCAACGATTCGAACAACAAGCCAGAATGGATGGTGATGAACGTACTTCCTGTACTTCCACCAGATCTTCGTCCGCTTGTACCACTTGAAGGTGGTCGTTTCGCGACTTCTGACCTGAACGACCTTTACCGTCGTGTGATCAACCGTAACAACCGTTTAAAACGTCTTCTTGACCTTGCGGCTCCAGACATCATCGTACGTAACGAAAAACGTATGTTGCAAGAATCTGTAGATGCATTGCTGGATAACGGTCGTCGTGGTCGTGCAATTACTGGTTCTAACAAACGTCCGCTTAAATCTTTGGCAGATATGATCAAAGGTAAACAAGGTCGTTTCCGTCAGAACTTGTTGGGTAAACGTGTCGATTACTCTGGTCGTTCGGTAATTACCGTAGGTCCAAGCCTGCGTTTACACCAATGTGGTCTTCCTAAGAAAATGGCGCTTGAGCTGTTCAAGCCATTTATCTTTGCGAAACTGCAAGCATCTGGTCAAGCAACAACCATTAAAGCTGCGAAGAAAATGGTTGAGCGCGAAACTCCAGAAGTTTGGGACGTTCTAGCATCTGTGATTCGTCAACATCCAGTGATGTTGAACCGTGCGCCAACACTTCACCGTCTAGGTCTTCAAGCATTCGAACCTATCCTAATTGAAGGTAAAGCGATCCGTCTTCACCCGCTCGTATGTGCTGCGTTCAACGCCGACTTCGATGGTGACCAAATGGCGGTACACGTACCATTAACACTTGAAGCTCAGTTAGAAGCTCGTGCGTTAATGATGTCGACCAACAACATTCTGTCTCCAGCGAACGGTGAGCCAATCATCGTACCGTCTCAGGATGTTGTCTTGGGTCTTTACTACATCACTCGTGATGCGGTAAATGCCAAAGGTGAAGGCATGGTGTTTGCGGACACTGACGAAGTGAACCGTGCGCTTGCGACTGGTCAGGTGGATATGCACGCTCGCGTGAAAGCACGTGTACACCAAACCGTGATCAACGAAAACGGCGAACGTGAACAGCAAACGATTATCGTAGATACAACTCCTGGTCGCTGTCTGCTTTGGGAAGTTGTGCCTGAAGGTATGGACTTCCAGCAAATTAACGTTGAGATGACTAAAAAGAACATCTCTAAGTTAATCAACTCTTGCTACCGTAAACTGGGTCTGAAAGACACTGTTATCTTCGCTGACCAATTGATGTACCTTGGCTTCCGTCAAGCGACTCGTTCTGGTGTTTCTGTAGGTATGGAAGACATGGTCATTCCACCACAAAAACAAGCGATTATCGGGAAAGCCGAAGCTGAAGTTCGTGAAATTGAACAACAGTTCGAACAAGGTTTCGTAACTGCCGGCGAACGTTATAACAAAGTGGTCGATATCTGGGCGCGTACTAACGACCAGGTAGCGAAAGCGATGATGGATAACTTGTCATTCACGACTGTTAAGAACAAACAGGGTGAGGACGAGAAACAGAAATCATTCAACAGCATCTACATGATGTCTGACTCTGGTGCCCGTGGTTCTGCAGCTCAGATTCGTCAGTTGGCTGGTATGCGTGGTCTGATGGCGAAACCGGATGGTTCGATCATTGAGACACCAATTAAAGCGAACTTCCGTGAAGGTTTGACAGTACTTCAGTACTTCATTTCAACACACGGTGCGCGTAAAGGTTTGGCCGATACAGCACTGAAAACAGCGAACTCTGGTTACCTGACTCGTCGTCTGGTAGACGTTGCGCAAGACTTGGTCATCACTGAGCCGGATTGTGGTACGTTGTCTGGTCTTGTCATGACTCCGTTCATTCAAGGCGGTGACGTGATCGAGAACCTAGGTACTCGAGTACTAGGTCGTGTAGTTGCTGAAGATGTGAAACGTGCTGGTACTGAAGAAGTTATTCTGCCGCGTAACACATTGATCGACGAAAAACTTGCAAACTACCTGGAAGAGCAAGGTGTTGATGAAGTTAAAGTACGTTCAGTCGTATCTTGTGAATCTACTTTCGGTGTTTGTGCGAAATGTTACGGTCGTGACCTTGCACGCGGTCACTTGGTAAACCCAGGTGAATCTGTGGGTGTTATGGCTGCTCAGTCAATTGGTGAGCCGGGTACACAGTTAACCATGCGTACCTTCCACGTAGGTGGTGCTGCGAGCCGAACTTCTGCTGCAAACAGCGTACAAGTCCGTAATAAAGGTACTGTACGTTTCCATAACGTAAAAACTGTACAACATGCCAAAGGTCACTTGGTATCAACTTCACGTTCAGGTGAAATCGGTATTGCAGATGACTTAGGCCGTGAACGTGAACGTTACAAACTGCCATATGGTGCGTCGATCTTGCTGAAAGATGGTGAAGCTGTAGAAGCAGGCGGTATCGTAGCGACTTGGGATCCGCATACACATCCACTTGTAACAGAAGTAGCTGGTAAAGTTCGCTTCAGCCAGATTGCTGATGGTGTAACTGCAACATCGAAAACTGATGATGCAACTGGTATGACCACTGTTGAAATCTTGCCTGTAACAGCACGTCCTGCTTCTGGTAAAGATTTACGTCCAGCTGTTGTGCTTGACACAGTAGATGGCGGCGAACAGTTCTACTTCTTGCCACAAAACACTATTCTTTCTGTCCGTGATGGCGAAACAATTGGTGTGGGTGACGTAATTGGTCGTGTACCACAAGAATCTTCACGTACTCGTGATATTACCGGTGGTCTGCCACGTGTTGCTGACTTGTTCGAAGCGCGTAAACCGAAAGAACATGCAATCCTTGCAGAAGTTTCAGGTGTTGTAAGTTTCGGTAAAGAGACCAAAGGTAAAAACCGTCTGGTGATTACTCCGGATGATGGTTCTGAGATCTACGAAGAGCTGATTCCGAAATGGCGTACCATTAACGTGTTCGAAGGCGAACATGTGAACCGTGGTGAAACTATTTCTGATGGTCCACAGAACCCGCATGACATCTTACGTTTGAAAGGTGAAGTGGCGTTGACTAACTACATCGTGAACGAAGTTCAGGACGTTTACCGTCTGCAAGGTGTAAAAATCAACGACAAGCATATTGAAGTGATCGTACGTCAAATGCTGCGTAAAGTGGACATCACTGACGGTGGCGATACAAGCTTTATCAAAGGTGAACAAGTGGATTACATCCGTGTGATGCAAGAGAACCAAGCTGTTCTTGCGCAGAACAAGTTCCCTGCGAAGTTTGAACGTCAATTGATGGGTATTACCAAAGCGTCGCTTTCTACTGACTCGTTCATCTCTGCTGCATCGTTCCAGGAAACCACTCGTGTGTTAACTGAAGCGGCTGTAACAGGTAAAGAAGATGATTTACGCGGTCTGAAAGAAAACGTAGTTGTAGGTCGTCTGATCCCAGCGGGTACAGGCCTGGCTTACCACTTAGAGCGTCGTCGTCAGGAAGCAGAAGCTGCAGAATTTGAATTGCACAATGACTTCTCTGATGTAGACCAGGCGTTGAGCCAAGCATTCAGCGATGAATTTAACGGTCTGTAATTAGCCGCTAAATCATTTTAAAAAGCCACCTTCGGGTGGCTTTTTTATTTCCTAAAATTATTCATATTTATATCGCTAGAAAAGATCAGATTATCTGGTGGTTACTTGTCCTAAATATGGAGAAATCATCAATAAAACATGATCTTTCATGCGCTCTTTACAAAATAAATCATGAGGGTTTCAAGATTTAACATCTTGTTATGAATCGCTCCTTAAAATCAGGTTAATCTTAAGTCAAAGCACGAAGGAAGGCCAAGATCATGAAAAAGTTAATGAGCGTAATGGCTGTTGCAACTATCTCCACTTTTATGTTGGCAGGCTGTGAAAATATGTCTGCTAAAGATCAGCGTATTGGCGCAGCTGCGCTCGGTGGTGCAGTGGGTGGTGGTGTAGGTAACAGAGTGGGTGGTGGTGTTGGTGCAGCAGTTGGCGGTGGTGCCGGTGCAGCAGTCGGTAGTAAAGCTCAAGGTGGTTCAAACCGTAATGCGACCTATAGTGGTGTCGGTGGTGCTGTAGGTTCTGCAGTGGGTAAAAGCATCTTTGGCGGTACAGGTGGGGCTGCAATTGGTGGTGCCATCGGTGGTGGTGCTGGTGCAGCGATCGAACAGAATAACCGTCGTCGTTAATCGACAGAACTATCCTCCAGATCGATTTAAAAGCGCCTCAATGGCGCTTTTAGTTTATTCAATTTCGTTATTTAGCTTCTCGAGGCTTGCCTTTGCTCTGTTTAAGGCGGATATAAACGGTCTTTTGTACCTCAGCGATACGCACACCGGAATCATCATAAATATTAAGCTGATACTGGCGATAAACCGGACTATGGTTAGCTGCCAGTTCTTTTACTGTTTGTACTTCCTGCCTGGAAATCCGGATGTCAGCATAGACTGTTCCGCGTCCTGGTGCCAGAAACTGAATGGTAGAGCTTTTATCCCAAACAATGTATTTCGGACCAAGATGATGCATCAGCAATAACATATAAAAAGGGTCGACCATGGAATACAGGCTGCCACCAAAATGTACTCCCACAATATTCTGATTCTTGCGAGTCAGTGGCATTTTCACGCGAACGTGATAATTGGCAAAGTCCATTTCATCAATGACAATGCCTGCTCCACGATAGGGGGCATAGCGATTCAGGATAAATTTGGATAATAAAGGCAGTTGCTGAATTTTTCGTAATAGGCTCATGCGGATATTCTTTTTTCTGGTCTTGTATGCATACTAGAACAACAAAAATAAGCTGGCATTGATAAATCGTGCCTATTTCAACAATAAAAGAGTCAATCAGCGAATAAGGATACATCTATGCAAAGACATAGCCAGTGGGTAGATACCAGCGATCATCAACGTCTCTATGTGAAAACCTGGGGCGAGCCTGAACAACCAGCTTTAGTGCTGGTTCATGGTTATCCTGACCATCAGGATGTTTGGGAAGCGGTGATTTCTCACCTTGTTCAGGATTATTTTGTGGTGACCTATGATGTGCGCGGAGCAGGAGACTCCAGCGTTCCCAAGAAAATTCGGGATTATCGTCTGGAACGTCTGTGTGCAGATTTAGAGCAAGTGGTCGATCAGGTCTTGCCGGGACGAACTTTCCACCTCGCGGCTCATGACTGGGGGTCAATCCAGGCTTGGGAAGCGGTCACCGAACCTAAATTTAAAGGCCGGATTTTGTCTTTCAGCACCATGTCAGGTCCATGTCTGGATCATGCGGCTTTCTGGATGCGTGAACAGTTTAAACAGCATAAGGCCAAGTTTTTTAAACAGATGACCAAGTCTTGGTATATCGCGGTATTCCAGCTGCCTTTTATAGCGCCTACTGCATGGAATTTTTTTAATGCAGAACGTTGGGGCAAAATGATCAGCCAGCTGGAACAGCAGGATAATCTGCCGCTAAACCAGAATATTGTCAAAGATGGAAAATATGGCGTCAATCTGTATCGGGCGAACTTTTTGCCGCGTTTATCTCGACCTAGACAGCGTTTTGCGGTCTGTCCGGTACAGGCAATTGTGCTCAAAAAAGACCAGTTTGTTGGCCCGGATCTGATTGATGAAATGCCAAAATGGGTGGAAGATTTTTCCAGGGTAGAGTTAAATGCCAATCACTGGGCGATTTTGAGTCAGCCGGAACAGGTGGCTCATCTAATCCATAATTTTATTCAGCAAAAATTAACAGCAACTACTTAATATGGAGATTGGGAACGTGACTCGGCAAGGGATAAGTGGAAGAATTTTTATCCGGATTTTCTGATAAAATAGCCGTTTTCTCTCATTCCCAATTCATTATGTTCGCAATTCTTGCTGCTATTGGAGTCATGTTTGGACTCTCATTGGCACGTGTACCTGTGGTTTTTGCCCTGGTCATTGGTGCTGTTACGGGTGGTTTGTTGGCAGGTCTTGGCCTCCAGGGAACTTTAGACGCATTTAACAATGGTCTGGGCGGTGGCGCTAAAATTGCCTTGGCCTATGGCATCCTGGGTGCCTTTGCTTTGGCCTTGGCACGTTCCGGTTTACCTGACTTGCTGGCCTATAAAATGATTACCACCTTAAAAGGTGAGGCATCAGAAAAGGCACAGAACAAGGTTAAATATCTGATCTTCTGTACCGTCGCATTGGCTGCCGTTTTCTCGCAAAACGTGATTCCGGTGCACATCGCCTTTATTCCGGTTCTGATTCCACCGTTATTATTGGTATTTAACCATCTGAAGCTGGATCGCCGTTTGGTGGCCTGTCTGCTGACCTTTGGTCTGGTGGGAACATATATGTTGGTTCCAGTCGGTTTTGGTGCCATCTTCCTGAATGATATTTTGGGCCATAACATCAATACCTTTGGTAAGCCCTATGGCTTTGAGATTACTTATGACCAGATTCCCGCTGCGATGGCGATTCCGGTCTCAGGTATGTTCGTGGGTTTGCTGGTGGCCATGTTTATCAGCTACCGTAAGCCGCGTCTCTATAAAGATATCCATGTGGAACAGCAGCAAAGTATCTCTGCTGAACTGGGTGTAGAACAAAAATCAGCGAAACCACAAATTGCCAAACTGACCATCTGGATGGCAGCGATCGCGGTGATTGCAACCCTTGTGGTACAGCTCTATTCAGATTCGATGATTCTTGCCGGTCTGGTCGGTGTCGCAATCTTGAGCTGTGCCGGAATCTTTAAATGGAAAGAAGCAGATGATGTGATCATCACCGGTATGCGTATGATGGCCCTGGTTGGCTTTATCATGATTGCCGCGCAAGGTTTTGCTGCCGTGATTGAGGCAACAGGACAGGTTCCTGCGCTGGTTGAAGCGTCGGTTGACTGGATTGGTAATAGCCAGGCACTTGCCGCCTTTTTAATGTTGTTGATTGGTCTGCTGATTACTTTGGGTATCGGTTCATCATTCTCTACCATTCCGATTCTGGCGATTATTTATGTACCGCTCTGTATTCAATTTGGTTTTAGTCCTGCAGCAACTATTGCGATCATTGGGACTGCGGCTGCTTTGGGCGATGCCGGTTCTCCAGCATCAGATTCAACTTTAGGCCCAACATCCGGTCTGAATATGGATGGTCAGCATGACCATATGAAGGATAGTGTGGTTCCAACCTTCATTCATTTTAATATTCCGCTTATCATTTTTGGCTGGATTGCAGCCATGGTTCTGTAAGTCCTTTTTATAATCTGCTCTGATATAAATCGGAGCAGATTTGCCTAGATTTAAAATAAATTATAAGATGTATTTAAAATATATTTTTAAATAAAAAATTAATATAAACCTGATTATTTTACTCTGAATATTATTATATTAACCTGATTAATTTACTGGGTATTTAAAACCAACCAATATAGTCAATTTAAAATAAATATTTAATAATTACATATACTTAAGTAATAAATAAAATTTAGTTTTATAATATCTATTGCATATTAATTTAAGCCATGTTTATTATTAATTAAGAAATATTTTCTTAATAATTATTCTTCCCTTGGGGGTATTTTAAAATGTTAAAGCAAGTAGCTCTAATTGCATTAATGGGTCTTTCAGCATCTGCGATGGCAGGGCAATGGCAAGTGAAAGTGGGGGCTTCTGTATTAGCGCCTACTCAGGAAACTGACCTGATTCCTGGTGTAGTTGAAGATGCTAAAGCAAGTAGCGAACTCAATTTTACTCCTTCAGTCGAATATTTCTTCAATGACAATATTTCAGCCGAATTATTATTGGCTACCCCATTTAAACATGATGTTGAGATGGCGGGTGATGTGAAAATTGCATCATTAAAACATCTACCACCAACGATTACAGCCAAATATAATTTTAAAAATTCAAGCCGCTTTACTCCATATATCGGTGTAGGTGCTACAGTATTCATTCCATGGGATGAAGAATTTAGCCAAACTGCAAAAGACGCATTAGGTGTAGCAAAGCTTGATGCAGATGTTGCTTATGGGGTAGCTGGCCAAGTCGGCTTTAACTTCCAGCCAGCGGATGCAAAAAACTGGGGTGTCTTTGTTGATGCACGTTATGCAGACTTAGATACAGATCTGGAAGCAAAGACTGCTGATGGGACAAAAATTAATTTAGGTGAATTTGGAATCGATCCTTGGGTTTATACGATCGGTTATAGCTATAAATTCTAAGCTCCAATTTTTTGGTTCATTTTTTCCAAAAGCCTCATCCTGCATGGGGCTTTTTTTCAAAATAACAACGATTTATAACGTATTGAAATTGAGCAGATTGGCAATACTCAAATATATTAAAACGAATAAAGTAAATATTAATTGAATACGACTTAATAATAAGGAAGATCAAAGCATGAGTTTTTTGTCGAAGAGTCTTTTGATCTTCAGCACGCTGTTTATTTCACAGAGTTATGCTGCCAGTTTTAATTGTCAGAAAGCGACAACCGCGACTGAGAAAACAATTTGTGAACATCGTTTGCTGAATGATGCTGATGTCAAAATGAGTACCAGCTATAACATCTTGCGCCGTATGGTGCCGATGGGAACACGTTCGGTGATTCAACGCGATCAGGTGAAATGGCTGCAGTTTCGTGACCGTTGCCAGGAATCCATATCCTGCTTGAGTCAGGTTTATAACATGCGTCAGCAGCAGCTGGATCTGCATTTTGATCGTATCTATAAAATGGGGCCTTATTAAGTCTTGTCCATCCCATCAATTAAACTGATAAAAATGAAAGCCATAAAAATATTTTTTGCGAAAAAATTATTTTGATGCTATTGAAAATTATTGAACTCACTCCATTCATATAGGCAACAGTTAACATCTGTATCTAAAATAATAGGAGTGATTCATGAGCGATTTAAGCGTACAAAAACACAGTTTCCAGGCTGAGGTAGCGCAGTTACTGCACCTCGTGACCCATTCGCTTTATTCAAATCCTGAAATTTTCCTGCGTGAATTGATCTCTAATGCTTCAGATGCGTGTGACAAATTACGTTTTGAAGGCATTAATCATCCTGAATATTATGAAAATGATCCTGACCTCCGCGTACGTGTCAGCCTCGATCCAGAAAATAAAACTATTACCATTTCAGATAACGGGATCGGTTTAAGCCAGCAAGAAGCCATTGAAAATCTGGGGACGATTGCTAAATCAGGGACCAAAGACTTTATGTCAAAACTGACGGGTGATCAGAAAGCTGATGCGCAGCTGATTGGCCAGTTTGGTGTCGGTTTCTACTCAGGCTTTATTGTGGCTGACAAGATTACTGTAGAATCACGTCGTGCCGGTACGGATACCTCAGAAGGGGTGCGCTGGATCAGTGGCGGTACTGGTGAATTTGAAGTTGAACAGATCACTAAAGAAGGTCGTGGTACCGATATTATCCTGCATCTGCGTGAAGATGCACTGGATTATCTGCAAAGCTATAAAGTCAAACAGATCATCAATAAATACTCAGATCACATCAGCCTGCCAATCCAGATGCAAAAAGAAGTCTGGCAGGAAGAAGAAGCTGCTGAAGGTGAAACACCAAAAGGCGGTCAATATGTGAAGACCGATGAGTGGGAAGCGATTAACTCGGCCAGCGCACTGTGGACTCGGAATAAATCTGAGATTACTGAAGAGCAATATACCGAATTCTATAAAAACCTAACCCATGATTTTGCTGCACCATTGGCTTGGGCGCACAATCGTGTCGAAGGCAGCACGGAATACACCCAGCTACTTTATATCCCAAGCAAAGCGCCACAGGATATTTTCACTCGTGAAGCCAAGGCCGGCATCAAGCTCTATGTGAAACGTGTCTTCATTATGGATGATGCGGATAACCTGATTCCAAACTATCTGCGCTTTGTACAGGGCGTGGTAGACAGTGCCGATCTGCCATTAAATGTGAGCCGTGAATTGCTGCAGGAAAGCCGTGATGTGAAAACCATCCGTGAAGGTAACACTCGCCGTATTCTGACCACTTTGGATAATCTGGCAAAATCTGAAGATGAAAAAGATCAGGAAAACTTCAAAACTTTCTACCGCGAATTTGGTGCGGTGCTGAAAGAAGGTCTGGGTGAAGATTTCGGTAATCGCGAACGCATCTTGAAACTGCTGCGCTATGCAACTTCGACCAATGATGAGGTGAGCACTTCATTGGCAGACTATAAAGCACGCATGAAAGAAGGCCAGAAAGCGATTTACTACATTACCGCTGAAAGCCTGAATGCTGCGAAAAACTCACCGCAACTGGAAGTATTCAAGAAAAAAGGCATTGAAGTATTGCTGATGTCAGAACGCGTCGATGAATGGGCAATGAACTTCGTGCATGAGTTTGATGGTACCCCATTGCAAAACGTATCTAAGGGTGCAGTCGACCTAGGTGATCTGCAAGATGCAGAAGAGAAAAAAGCACTGGAAGCTGCTGCTGAACAGTTCAAACCTGTGGTTGAAAAGCTGACAGATTCTTTGAAAGACAAAACCAAAGAAGTACGTGTAACGACTCGTCTGGTTGATTCACCAGCCTGTCTGGTCACAGGGGAAGGGGAGCTTTCTCCACAACTGATCCGTATGCTGAAAGATGCAGGTCAGCCTGTACCGGATGTGAAGCCGATTCTGGAGATTAACCCGGAACATCCATTGGTGAAAAAACTGGAAGGTTCTGCCCAGTTTGATGATCTGGCCAATGTGATCTTTGATCAGGCAATGATTGCAGAAGGTGGTCTACCAGAAAATCCGGCTGAGTATGTAAAACGTATTAACAGTCTATTGTTGGGTTAATTTTTATATTTCAAAAATCCCTCTACGGAGGGATTTTTTATGTTCTGAATTTAGCGCTTAAAACTTGGATTCCCCTTTAATGATTTAAAAAAGCGATAGCCAGAATAAAAAAATACCTTTAAGTTTTAAATCTGAAAAATAGATAATATTTTATATATTAATTTATAATAACGATTATTAAGTTTAGAGAATTCTCCCATGAAAAAATCACTGATGATGAGTCTGAGTACAGTCATTCTGATGTCAATGAGCGCAGCCACAATGGCCGATACTGAGTCCAAAAAAGTGACTCGTAGCGATCGTATTAGTTTTCAGGCACCCATGAAAAAAGAAGCGCCAAAAGTAAAACGAATGCAGCGTACCGACCGCGCGGTATGGAATATGCCACAGATGGAACAGCCTTCTTTGCAGCAAAAACGTATGATTCGTAGTGATCGAATTGCCTTTACAACGGTTGAGCACCGCCAATAAAAACTTATTGGATTCAGACATTAAAAAGCCCATATTTTATGGGCTTTTATAGTTTCGGATTTGTTCAAATTTAGAAAATGGCCTCAAGACGTACCATCGCACCCAGATAATGGCTTCGGTCCAGTCGGTCATCATTCAGATAGTTCAGGTCGCCTTGCACAAAGAACCATTCACGTAAGAAAGGCTGTCTCCAGGACACATAAGGTCCCCAGCGATTTAAGCGTAAATCTTTATCATCCAGATAGCCGCCCGTATAGATGCCATAGTTAAAGCGGTTGCCCTGGAAAAATTGATGCTGTCTGAAGGTATAGTTGTCCCAGGTCAAATCGTCTTCCTGCTCATCTGCATAGGTTAAACTTAACTGATTGGAAAAAAAGGCCTCATTGGGACGAGCATGGATCAGTTCCAGGTTGGTCCGCAAATAATTTTCACTCTGCAATCCATAGCGATAAATCTGTTCGGCATGAAAAGAGAAGTCATTCTGCATCGCCCAGTCTTTACTGATTTTGGCCCGTACATAGATATCATCCCCAGAACGTACCCCCAGATCCAGATCGCTATCGAAAGGTAGGCCATTTGAAAATTCTGACCAGCGTAGTGCAAACGAGCTGTTGTTTTCACGGGTACGGCGAATATCCAGATTTTTATCCCGGGCATTGCCAGGATTTTCATTGGTAATTGCGACATTGCTATCCAGTTCGTTATCCAGGCTGTCATCACCAAAGACCAGACTTAACTTTTGTTCCAAGGTTGGAAGCTTGATTTTTCCTCGAATCCTCGGCTTGATTTCATAGTTTTCATATTTGTCCCAGCTATTATCCAGGATGATTCGCAAAGTCGCAGTTGCTGGCTCATCCGGGTTGGTCTGGCCAAACCAGTTATCAATCTTATGTGCGGTGCGGTCTGCCCATTCACGGATTCTTTTCTGCTTTTTGTCAGCCCAAGATTTATCTTCTGTTTCTTCGGTGGTGGGCACCATCGCTTCGTCTGACTGTTCAGGTAAAATCGTAGGCGTGGCATCGATCAAGCGTGGAATCTGATCTAAAATACCTGTACCTGTACCTGTACCTGTACCTGTACCTGTACCTGTACCTGTACCTGTAGGCTGTTCTGTTTCTGCAGGTTCTGTAGGAGATGCTTCTGCCCAAACTGGGCTACTACTTAATCCCACGCCAAGTGATAGCAATAAGATTCGAGTAATTTGGTTTATTCGCATGAGTTGATTCTTGCTCTTATCGTATTTTATTTACTGCGCTAGTTTTCTAAAAAATAAGGAAAAAAAGCAAGGATAAACTACATAACTACATCAATTATTTAATGATTTGTGCCTGAATTGCCATATAAAGATCTAAAACCCGTACCGGCTGTGACAATCCTAAAACAATTTGATGAATTTTTTGCCAATTCAAATCCTTATCACGTTTGAGCATTAAATAAGGATAAGCGATTTCCTGATTGGACAATGCCAGGCGACGTTCTCCATGAATCACCCGAATTTTCTGATGTTCCTGTAGCAATAAAATTGGAGTAGAAAAATCAGCGGGCGCTTCCTCAAAATTGATAAATTTCTTTTGATGAATACATCGAGCCGGAATATAGGCATAGCTTTCCTCAGGCATCCAGACCGTTTCGGCTTGTTGCAGATATATTTCACTGAAAAGATCTATCTGATCAAGACAGGCACCTAAAGCTGCCCATGATATGGATTTTATCTCTATACAACGCCGTCCACGTTGCGTGCCCCAGTGCTGGATACAGGAATTGGCCTGCAAGAGGCTCGGTGCGCCCAAGAGCATCAGATATTTCAGACCTTGCCCTTGCTGATCGGTCTGCATGGAGAGATAAACAGGACGTGCCTGCCAGTGGTCTTCCTCAGCATAATATAGCGCCATTTCCAGATCAGCTGGTTGGGAAGCAGCTGGTTGTAATTCTAGGGCACAGAGGCGCCGTATAGTCGCTCCAGCATGTTCTAATGGATGCAGCAGGGCAGAGAATTCACCTAGTTGTATAGATTCAGGAAAATTAATATTTTCATCTATTATCAAAATAGAGGATGAACTATCCGTATTGTCTATTTCTATAGACAGCTCAGCTGTTTTAGCTTCTTCTGTTTCGCTAGTTGCTCTGTCTAAATCAGGTTTAATTGTTTTAGACAGTTGAGGTGCAGTGATCTTGGTCTGAATCTGCAAACTGCCCTGATGATAACGCGCGATTTCCAGGGTAAGCGTATCGAATTCGGCGTCCTGAACAGATAAAGCCGGAATATTCAGTTGGGGATCGAGAGGAAAATATGTGCCTTGTTGCTGTTGCTGCAAAAGCCAGTTGTGGGAATTTACTAATTCATCCCATTCACTATGTAAAAAATCAGATTGCTCTACGGGACCTAGCCAGATTTGCCAGCCTTGTTGTGGCTGATGCAAAAAGGCCCAGCCTGTTTCTGTATGCGCAGTCAGTGCCTGTTGCAGCCGGACAGTATCCTTAAAATAACCGCGATAACAGTGATGAAACTCGGTGCTCGCCGCAAACTGATGTGCTGCCAGCTCAGGCTGAACACGGGATTTAAAGCTTAAAATCTGATTTTTAAAAACAGGTTCATCACAGAGATGAAAAATATCCTGGAGCCGTTTTTTGGTTCGGGCGGCTTCATATAAACTGAGGGATTTATGTTCTAATTGCTGCCCCAATTCATTTAATTCTTTAATTAACTTTGCTTTTTCTAAAGCATTCATTTTAGCTCTCTAGATATATTTGAGTGCTTTATCCAGTGACTTGGCCATGATCATATTGACTGCAAGTTCTACCAGTTTGTATTCGGTAGAGTTGGGATCTGGATAACGCTCAGCCATTTCAATCAAAAAATCCACAGAAATTGCCTGCGGAGAAATTTTTCCCTGTATTAATGCTTGAAGCTGGTTCATAACAAGAAAGTCTGAAATCCATAAAAGATCAGGTTCTGATTATAAGCATCTGATTGAAAAAATACTTGATTATTTTGAGTATTTTTTAAGCGAATTTGGTAGTTGTTTTTGAATAAAAAGTGAACGAAATCAAAATAAAATAAAAAATAATGAGGTTTTTAATGCTCTTTAAATAGAAGAACAAGTTAAATTTTCGAAGCCCTGAAATAAAAACAGGCTGAATAATTCAGCCTGCTGGGAGATTTTGCTTAAAGACTTAAGCCGCTTTTTCAGTTTCTGCAGTTGCAGTATCTGTAGCTACAGTTTTAACTGGAGCTTTGCTCACAGGGAAATCTGGAAGATAAACCACTTGAGCCATTTGTGCTGAAGCTTGTAGAGAAAAAGCCATCACAGTTGCTGCGCATAAAAATTTAACAGTTTTCATAACATGACCTTTTGATATCTGGATGTTCAAGAGCTTGAACAAGGAAAAAATTAGTCTTAAATCACGTGAAAAATAATATCAAATGGCAATTAATAAAAAATGATCAAATCGGCAAGAAAAGCAACTAAATTTAGATAAAATACTCTATAAAACAATATATTAGAATATTTGCTCTAGATGGTTTTGGATTGTTTTTTATACATTTTTTAGATGTTTTAGAAGCTTTTAAGCAAACATTTATTTGTTGATTATTTAAAACTAGAGATCCAGATTTAAATTTTTTTTAAAGCAGTAAGGGCAGATCAGTATTTGTTCATTCCCTGTAAGTTTTTGCTATTACTTGTTTGCTAGGAGCTGTAGAGAAATTTAAATCGACTAAGATGAATGCTTCTATCTTCACAGAGTGAGTGTTGAATCATGGCAATTGCAAAAGTGGTAGAAGTCAATTCAAGCAGTAGTAAAAGCTTTGAGGATGCAATTCAAAGTGGCATCGCGAAAGTCACAGAAACGATTAAAAATGTTCAAGGTGCCTGGATCAATGAACAGAAAGTCGTGATTAATGACAATAAAATTACCGAATATCGTGTCAATCTAAAGATCAGTTTTCTGGTTGAATAATTCACATCATTCATCAAAAAATCCCCATCTTAAATGGGGATTTTTTGATTTAGTTTTTACTCAGGCTTTGCTGGAACATCACAAGCATCTGTAGAACACTGATCAGCTGCTGGCTGTTGTTGTGGTTCCTCTAAAGCTTTTTCAAGAACTTGTAGAAAGACTTCTTTCGGCTGGGCACCTGCCAAAGCAATGCGTTGATCAAATACAAAGAACGGAACACCGGTAACTTTGAGCTGGTCACGTGCTACTTCCTGGTCAAACTTAACAAAATCCGCAAATTCATCCGAGTCGAGTAAATCATCTACTTCAACCGGGTTCAGGCCAATACGCGCCGCGACATCTTCCAACGTTTCACGTTCACCAATTGGCAGGCCTTGCGTCATATAGCTGTAGAAAAAAGCTTCCTGAGCTTCATTGCCCAAGCCTTTGCTTTGTGCCAGGTGAATGATGCGATGCGCATTCAAGGTATTGCCAGAGTTGGCACCTTCCCAGTTAAATTCAATGCCTTCCTGTTTGGCCATGGCTGCGATATTGCGCTGCATGTCTTCAACTTCTGCCACTGAACGGCCATATTTTTGTGCCAAACGCTCAGAGTTGGAAACTTCCTGACGGACTGGCGCTTCAGGATCTAGCTGAAAACTATGCCAATGGACTTCAAGTTCAATTTCGCTTTCCTTTGCAGCAGCTTCCAGCCGTTTTTTACCAATATAGCAAAAAGGGCAGACCACATCTGACCAAATATCTACGCGCATGTCATGTCTCTAATCTTTGTCTTGTTAGAAGTATGAGGGTGAAGAACTGGAATTTAAAGCCCTGCATCCAGACTAAGTGCAGTTTAATCATTCAAAATATTTAGGAAGTTAAGCTGATTAGATTTTTATAGATGGATTTGTCCTCGTTTATTTATTATTTTTCCCATAAAAAAACGCCCCGTAGGGCGTTTTCTGAAGCGGTCAATTAAGCAGTTTTGACTGCAGCTTCTACTGCAAGCATATGACCATTTTCTTCAAAGTTAGAGTGCCAAGACAATGCTTCACGAAGCAAATGAGGGGTATGGCCACCTTTCGCACATGCACGGTCGAAGTAGTCATTTAATGCATCACGGTACATTGGGTGGGCACAGTTGTCGATGATCGCACGTGCACGCTCACGCGGAGCCAAACCACGAAGATCTGCAAGACCTTGTTCAGTCACAAGGATATCAACATCGTGTTCTGCATGGTCGATATGTGAAGCAAACGGCACTACAGAAGAGATGTCGCCACCTTTCGCGATTGATTTGGTTACGAAGATCGCCAAGTGGGCATTACGCGCGAAGTCACCTGAACCACCAATACCGTTCATCATTTTGGTACCACATACGTGAGTTGAGTTCACGTTACCGTAGATATCGAATTCAAGTGCAGTGTTGATGCCGATAATACCTAAACGGCGTACCAGTTCAGGATGGTTTGAAATTTCCTGTGGACGTAATACAAGTTTGTCTTTGTAGTGCTCAAGGTTGTTAAATACTTTCTCGCCATATTTTGCAGAAAGTGTAATTGAAGAACCTGAAGCAAATTTCATTTTTCCTGCATCGATCAATTCAAAGGTACAGTCTTGTAGTACTTCTGAGTACATGATCAAGTCTTCGAAGTTTGAATCTTTCAGACCCGTCAATACGGCGTTTGCAATGGAACCGATCCCTGCTTGAAGAGGGCCAAGGTTTTTCGGTAAACGCTCTTCAGCTACTTCTTTTTCAAAGAAAGCGATCAAGTGGTTAGCAATTGATTGAGTCTCATCATCTGGTGCAGTTACAGTTGATGGAGAGTCATGCAATTCATTGTTGAATACGATACCCACGATTTTTGAAGGATCAATATTGATTGCATGTGTACCGATACGCTCATCCACTTGAGTCAATGGAATTGCTTGACGTGTTGGACGGTAAGTCGGGATGTAGATGTCGTGCAAGCCTTCAAACGCTGGGCTTAAATTCGTGTTGATTTCAACAATTACTTTTTCAGCAAAAATTGCAAAACTTGCAGAGTTACCTACAGAAGTTGTTGGAATGATGCCGCCATCTTCAGTGATCGCAACCGCTTCAATTACCGCCACATCAGGTTTTTTCAACTGCTGGTTACGCATCTGTTCAACGGTTTCAGACAAATGCTGATCGATGAACATCACTTCACCTTTGTTGATCGCTTTACGTAAAGTGCTATCTACCTGGAATGGTAAACGACGTGCCAATACGCCTGCTTCAGTGAGTTGCTTGTCCAAATCGTTACCGAGTGATGCACCTGTGATCAACGTGATTTTCAGTGGATTTGCTTTTGCGCGTTGTACCAAAGCTAAAGGAACCGCCTTCGCTTCACCAGCGCGAGTAAAGCCACTCATACCCACAGTCATACCATCTTCGATGAATTCAGCAGCTTGTTCAGGGCTGATGACTTTGTTGTGTAGGGAGGCTAAACGGATACGATCTAAAGACATTTCAACTCTCATAAATTCTTAAATAATGATACGGATTGTACCGATCAAAAAATGTATTTTGCATAGGTGTTAGGCTAAGGTCTAATTTTTTAGCTAAATGTAGGTATAATAAAAAATGATGTTTTTTAAATGATTGAATTATTAAAAATTAAAATGAATTGTATAGAAATACTAAAAAGTCGTTTGTTGCTTTTATGATCACTTACTAGAAGTGATCAGTGAGCGTTTGACGAATTTTATCCAAGGTGGTTGGGGCAGCAGGCGTCTCTGAATCCGCTGATTTCAGAGGTAAGGCGATAATGGCTTCCAGACCACCTTCAGGCCGATTCTGGATATGCAGCTCACCTGAGTGAATATCAACAATACGCTTGACAATTGCCAGACCCAGACCACTGCCTTGTACGGTACGCGCAGAATTTCCACGAACAAAGGGTTGCATCAGTGCTTCAATCTGGTCTTCTGGAATCCCTTCACCATGATCGGCCACACTGATCATCAGTTTATGATCCTGCACATAGGCAGCCAGCTCGATCGGTTCGGCACCATAGCGTTTCGAGTTGTTGATCAGATTACCAATCAGACGTTTCAGCGACATGCTGCGTACCTCAACCAGGGGTATCTCTTGAGGTGTAAAGCGAATATCGAGTGGCTTAAACTGCTTGACCAGTTCCTGCAACAGCACATTAACATTGGTTTCTTGCAGTTCTTCATCGGAGCCATCCCGCATATAGGAAATGAACTGGTTCAGAATGGCATCCATATCCTCCACGTCATAAATCAGACCTTCCTTGAGGAAGTCTTCATCCGGCATCATTTCTGCGCTAAGACGGATACGGGTCAACGGTGTACGCAGGTCATGTGAAATCCCCGCGAGCATGATTCGACGATCACGCTCGGTTTGATCCAAGGTATAAATCATCTGGTTAAAGGCATGATTCACCTGACGGATTTCCAGCGGACCATGATTGGTATCCAGATAAGGAGCGGAACCATTTTTACTATAGCTGTTTGCTGCATTCTGCAAGCGGCGTAAAGGGCGGTTCAGCTGACGCACCAGGGTCAGGATAATAATTCCGGCAATGAGTGGCGTACCAAGCAGCCAGCCTAGAATCAGTTCAGGGCTATAGTTGGCATAGGTTTTAAGAGGCTCACGTACCCAGTTGCCATTCATTTCTGGAGTTTGAATCCAGATGCGTGGACTTGGCTTGAACTGAAAATAAACGGTTGCCTGTTCGATTCTTAATTCTTTGGCCAGTTTGGTTTCAATCTGGTTAGTAAAGAATTCGGCAATGACCTTGTCTTTTACATTCGGATATTCAGCCGGATTGGTGACATATTCGATTCCGATCCGGTTTTTGAGCCAGGTATCAATATCGACTTCCTGTTCTTTATGATAAAGACGCAGGTCCGGATTATTGAGAATTTCCAGCTCCATGGCCAGATAACGCGCGTGTTGCTGAATTTCAGGTAAATAAAGTGTGCGCCAGAAAAACCAGATTGACATGAACAGGCTGAAACAGACCACAAAGACCACCAGTACAGTGGTTCGCATTGCTGCAGAGCGCGGTTTGATTTTGTCCAGAAAGCGTTCCCAAGGGGTGCGTTTTTTTTCTGAGTAGCTGACAAAATCGGTAAATTTTTGTGGGTCGATGGGGTCGAGTTTCACTGAGCAATCCTGTGCTATGACTTCAGCAAATTATTATGAGTTGATTAAAAGGCCTTATCACACCGGAGTCAAACCATCTGTAATTTAGATATAGGTTAAAACCTTCGGTTCGACCTACTTTTGTTTCGGCAAAAGTAGGCAAAACCATTTTCATTCGCAAAACTCGTCAAATTGCGGCAAGTAATCAATTTATCGCAGAAACATTAGAGATGAATACCTCCTGCCTCAAACAGTTGCGAATGAATTTGTCACGTAATTAAAAACTAAATTGATAGACGGACGAATATTTTACTTTCTTCTAATAAGAAAATTATTCAGCACCATCTGGAACAAACACATAACCGACACCCCAAACGGTTTGAATATAACGCGCACGGGCAGGGTTTTCTTCAATCAAACGACGTAAGCGTGATACCTGAACGTCAATTGAACGTTCCATCGCACCCCATTCACGGCCACGTGCCAGATTCATCAGTTTGTCACGCGTTAAAGGTTCACGTGGATGCTGAACCAGTGCTTTCAATACCGCAAATTCACCAGTGGTCAGGGTCACTACCTGGCCCTCACGAGTCAGGGTACGTGTCGACAGATCCAGTGACCATGGGCCAAAGGATACCACTTCCATTTGCTGGCTAGGAGCACCTGGAACTTCACGAACTTGACGACGCAAAACTGCACGGATACGTGCCAGTAATTCATTTGGATTAAATGGCTTAGGCAAGTAATCATCTGCACCGGCTTCCAGACCGGCAATACGATCCGAATCGCTGCCACGTGCGGTAAGCATAATAATTGGAATATCAATATTCGACTGGCGTAGGCGACGACAGATGCTGAGGCCGTCTTCTACAGGCAGCATAAAATCGAGCACAATTAGAGAAAACAGTTCCCGCTGTAATAGTCGATCCATCTGGGTAGCATCGTGCGCAGTTTTAACGACGAAGCCTTTATCTTCAAGGAAACGTTGTAACAGGGTACGCAGACGCACATCATCATCGACAACCAGGATGCGCTCGACCCGGTCGGTTTCGGTATGTACAGCATCGGGTTTTTCAGCAGGTACCACTAAACTCATGAGGTGCTCCTTTATTCTTTATTGTCGTCATAAACAAAAAATGAAATATGCTTTGAGTATACGATTCATTACTATTAATTGACTATGCTCTAAAGCATCAAATATTGCAGTTAAAATCAAGACATAGATACCAAATATATACATCTATATGCGAAAAAAATCGTCCCGGAACAAGAATAAAATGCAAAGTTCATGCAAACTTTAGTGGAAAAACTGGAAAACGATCGTATACGGTTATCTGAAGCTTATATAAATTAATAAAAACAATGGTGGATTTTATAGACCTGGTCTTTATAATCATGCCATTTAGTACTTATCCTTGTGGGATCAAACACGATGACTGACTTAGTTCAGCAGTTGGCAAAAGAACTTGCCGTACGTCCAAATCAAGTAGAAGCTGCCATCAAACTGATTGATGAGGGTGCCAGCGTTCCTTTCATTGCACGTTACCGTAAAGAAGTAACGCAGGGCTTAGACGATACGCAACTACGCCAGCTCGATACACGTTTATCGTATTTGCGTGATTTATATGAACGCCGTGAAAAGGTGATCGAATCACTAAAAGAACAAAATAAATTATCTGATGATTTATTGGCACGGGTGAATGCGGCAGAAACTAAAAATGCCCTAGAAGAAATTTACGCACCATACCGTCCAAAACGTACCAGCAAATCGTTTAAAGCCAAAGAAGCCGGTTTAGGTCCGATTGCAGAAAAAATCTTTACTGAAGCCGTGGATCCAGCAGAAGCTTTAGCGGGCTTTAGCCATGAAGATTATCCAGATCAGGAAAGCCAGCTCAATGCGATCCAGCATATCCTGATTGATGACTGGGCACAGAATATTGCGCTGACCACTGAGCTTAAAGCAATGTTTGCTAAAACTGCTGTGCTGAAAAGTCTGGTCGCTAGCGAAGAGAAAAAAGAAGTTGGTAAAAAATTCCGTGATTACTTCGATTTCTCTGAAAATCTGAACAAGGTACCTTCACACCGCTTATTGGCAATGCTACGTGGTCGTCAGGAAAATGTACTGGGCCTTAAAGTAGATGGTGAAGATGATGCACCATTGTCACGTATTGAGACTGAATACAACCTGGATACCATTCAGCCGCAATCTCGTCAGGATTTCCTGAAACAGACTGCAAAACTGTTCTGGCTTGGTAAAGTTCGTCCAACGATCGAACATTCATTATTGACTGAAAAACGTCTGGCTGCTGAAGCTGAAGCAATGCAGGTCTTTGCTGAAAACCTGCGTCATTTACTGCTTTCTGCGCCTGCAGGCGCACGTACGACACTGGGCGTAGATCCTGGTATCCGTACTGGCGTAAAACTGGCAGTGGTGAATGAATCAGGTGATGTATTGGCACATAGCACCATTTATCCATTTGCACCGAAAGATGATAAAGAAGGTTCACAGACTGAATTGGCACGTCTTTGCCGCGAATTCAATGTTGACCTGATTGCAATCGGTAATGGTACGGCAAGCCGTGAAACTGAAGCATTGGTTGCTGAAATGATGGCTGCAAATAGCGACCTGAAATTGACTCGTGTTTCTGTTTCAGAAGCGGGTGCTTCTGTTTACTCAGCATCTGAACTGGCTTCTCAGGAATTGCCTGAACTGGATGTATCGATCCGTGGTGCAGTATCAATTGCGCGCCGTCTGCAAGATCCATTGGCTGAACTGGTGAAAATCGATCCTAAGTCCATTGGTGTAGGTCAGTATCAACATGATGTAAACCAGACCGGTCTGGCAAAAACTCTTGAAGCCGTGGTTGAAGACTGTGTGAACTCGGTCGGTGTGGATGTGAATACTGCATCTGCTGCGATCCTGGGTTATATCGCAGGTCTGAACAAGTCAATCGCGCAGCAAATCGTGGACTTCCGTAAAGAAAATGGCCGTTTTGACAATCGTCAGGATCTGAAAAAAGTGCCACGTCTAGGCGAACGTACTTTTGAACAGGCGGCTGGTTTCTTGCGTATCCAGCAAGGTTCAGAACCACTAGATGCGTCTGCAGTTCACCCTGAGTCTTATCCACTGGTATCTAAAATTGTTGAAGCGAAAGCAACCACTGTAAAAGATATTATTGGTAATACTGAAATCATTCGTCAAGTGAATGCAGAAGAGTTTGTCGATGATAAATTCGGGCTGCCAACCGTTCAGGACGTTTTGGCTGAACTGGAAAAACCTGGCCGTGACCCGCGTCCAGAATTCCGTACCGCAAAATTCCGTGATGATATTACTGAAGTGGCTCAATTGACTGAAGGCATGCAGCTGGAAGGCGTAGTCACCAATGTGACTAACTTCGGTGCTTTCGTGGATGTTGGTGTACATCAGGACGGTTTGGTACATATTTCTGAACTAGCGAATGAATTTGTGGCTGATCCGCATAAAGTGGTAAAACCAGGTCAAATCGTACAAGTTCGTGTACTGAACGTTGATGTGGAACGTAACCGTGTCAATCTGTCGATGCGTCCTGAAGGTTCGGAAGCGCCAGCGAAAGCACCACGTCAACCACGTCGTGACAATGAGCAACGTGGTGAGCGCAAGCCACAAGGCAAACGTCCACAGCATGCGCGTCCGCAAGGTGATCGCCCACATGGCAAGAAACCTCAAGCGGCTAAACCACAAGAAAATAAAATTGGTGGTTTAGGGGCATTGTTATTGCAAGCAGGGATTAAAGGTTCGAAATAATCTTTGAATTTCTACGTTATATTAAAGCCTCCTCTTAAGGGGGCTTTTTAATATTTATGGTAGTTTAATGAAAAAATATAAAAAATACCTTTTGGTTTTACTGGAGATTCTCAATTCTTTATTAATAAAGCAATCGTAGTATCAAGAGGGGTTTATACATTTGCTGAATATTTAGGTGCTTTAATTATTACAGGAGTAGCTACCACAATAAAATCACCAAGTTATTATTCATGGGATTTTTCAAATCATAGTATTATTGAATTAGTTTGCAGTCCTTATTTTTGGGGAGCAATTGGTATTAGTTTAGTATGGTTTGGTCGTTCTAATAAATCTCAAGATTTTGAGAATTTAACTATTAGTAATGAAAACATAAAGTTATCTTTTGAAGAATTGCAAAATGACTATGCTATTAAAGGTGATGAAGCTAAAAAAATATTAGAAATTGAACAAAAGAAGGTAAGAAAGCTAACAGAAGATTTGACGAAAGCTAAACAAGAACATTCTAAACTCTACAGCAATTTTCTACAAAATTGGCTTAAAGCAACTATGATTGCTATGAAAATAGATAATAGTAAATTTAGAGTCACTATATTTGTTTACTCTAACGGAAGTTTTTTTTATTTGAGTCGTTATTCTGCAAATCCCTTATTTGATGATATGCATTCTATTTCTTTTGAAAAAAATAAAGGGGTAATTAGTCAAGCTTGGGAGCATGGAGAATGTATCGATATAGTTGCTTGTCCGATTTATGACCAAAATCCTGATAAATACTTACAATATATGAAAGATAAATATGGTTTTGATGAGGAAAAAGCGCGAAGATTGACAATGAAGTCATGTCAATATATAGCTTTTGCTATTAAAGATCAGATCCAACCTTTAGGTGTTATTGTTTTTGAAACTATAGACAGTAAAAGACCTATTACTACTCAAAAAGTTGGTGTGATTAGGGATTATTGCGCTAAACATCAGGTTCATTTGACTTCATATGTTAAGGAAGGTATTAGATGCGATACTATAGGAATGATGAAGGCAAAAGGTGATCTTGACTCAGTCGATATCGAAGAAGAAATTTTAAAAGAAATAAATGGTGTTGGAGCTGCTCATGAATAGATTAATTGATGTGATAGCTTTCTTTTGTATATCGTATCCTTATCCTTCAGAACTATCGGATGCAAGATTAACCAAAATGGTTTACTTGGCAGATTGGTTTTATTCATTAGCATATGAAGAGCAAATTACACAAATCAATTGGTATTTTAATCACTATGGTCCTTATGTCGATGATATTTACCTATGTGCAAAAAACCATAATGATAAATTTCAAATTTCATATGAACAAACCGCATTCGGTTCTGTAAAGACTGTGATTCAGTTTATTGGTTCTAGAGATGAAATAATTTTGACTACTCAAGTTGAAAAAATTCTTTATTTAGTTATAGAAAAGACTAAATCTATGTATTTTAATGAATTTATTGAATATGTGTATTCCACATATCCAATTAAGTCGAAAGAACGGTATGCATTTTTGGATCTTCCTAAATTAGCAAATCAATACAAAAAAGCTAGGTTCTAAAAGAAAACCTCCCAATTGGGAGGTTTTTTTATTGAATCTTTATGAGTTCACGATTGGAACAATCCAGCTGGTAATAATCAATAAAATACCCAGATGTCCCAGTTTACGTGTCACATAAACCAGTTTAGATGGTGGTTGTTCTAGCTGTTTAGCATACTCTTCCATGGTGATGCCTTGTTTGCCTTTACTGGTATATAAAAACACACCCAAATCCAGACAGATCAGAATGGTGCCAATATCTGCCACCAGTTCCATCAGCTCAAATTGCTGGGTATACAGCGACATGCTAACGCTATAAATCAGATAAAGTCCAAAGGCTATACATGCATATTGCAGGATCACTAAAAATTTCTGCATAAATCTCAACAGTTCAAAAAATTAAGGCAATTATACAAACAATTCGGACAGGCTGTGCCCATTACAGGCTTTGCATCACATCGGCAAAATTCTGCTTCTCGACCAGTTCCAGAAATTCATCTCCCAGGCGCTGACTTTCAGCAATACATTGCTTCCAGAGCTGAATCCGCTGAGCTTGATCCAAACCTTTCAAAGTGAAGTCTTTACGATCCGGTAAACGACCCAAAGGCAAACTTTGCAAATATTCCTGAGAGGGTGAAATTAGCAAAGTTCGTGCCTGATTTTCCGGGCGTGCCGTGCGTTTAAACAGTTTATCGAACCAGCCGGGAGTAATGCTGTCAGTAAAATGCGGATACAGCACGATGCCTTTGCTCTGGAAAGGCAGGTCAATATGATAGTCAATCAGACCGCCATCGCGATAATAACCTTGCGGTGCATCCGGAATATTATTGACTGCTGCCATCACGCCCGGAATAGAGGCAGAAGCCATCAGCCAGGACAAAACACTTTGCTCAGTCAAGGCGTGATAATGTGTAGTAAATCCATCATCGGCAATTTTAAACTGTTCACCCGTATTCGGCTGGCTAATCACACGTTGCATAAAATGGCGACTATGTTTGCGCGCCACAGCGGTAGTTCCGACAATGCCGGCCACAGAGGCGAGTAGGGGGAGCGCCTTGTCACTCTGGAAAATGTGCTGGGCTTTAATCGATAATACCGTCAGATGATAATCTGGATGATTCACTAAATCGGTTTCTTTGCCTTGTACCAGATCCAGCAGCATGCCACGACAAACGTCACTGACCTTCTTACGGGTCATTTTCTTGTGAAAGTATAGATGGGTATACAAGTCGGCAAGACGTTCAGTACCTGCTTTGGCTCCCCATGCCGCGACACTGGCAAAACGCCAGCTACCAATGGATGAGCCGACTAGCGTTCTACGCTGAGGAGCTCGTGGGAAAAACTCGCCAAAAATGGCCTGATCCAGTCCCTGAATACCAATACCTTTGGGTCCACCTGCAGCACCCGGCACAATATCGACCTGTTCGGGTTGCAAACCTTCTTTCAGAATCAGCTCACGAGCCTGATGCCCAGCGCGGATTTTCAGAGCAGGCGCATGTTTTTGTAAAATCTGCATAAAGGTTCAACCCATATTTGACCAATGAGGACATATTTTAAGCATCTGGTCACAAAGCCCAATGGCAAGATATACCCTAAGGTGACTTTGCAGTCATAGGGAAGGAGAAAAATAAAAAAACCTGAACAATGTCAGGTCTTTTAAGCAGGTTATTTCAGTTATTTTGCAATCCGCCAGACTGCGAGTACGCTTGCCAGTACGATCAAAATCACTGACACAAACCATGGTGAAATGATCGCAATCGAAAGCAGAATGGCCATGATGCTGCCAAAAATCCAGCTACGTTTTTGCTGATGTTCCATTTGCAGGCGCATGCTTTGCAATTCATTAAGCTGCTTGGCATGCCAGGCGGACTGGTTTTTCAGACCGTTCAGGCTGTCGATCATCAGGGTCGGTAGGTCCTGCGCGCCCAAAAGCAGATCCGGGATTTTTTGTCCGAGTTCCTTGATATTCTTTTGCGGATTCATCTGGGCTTTGACCCAATCGGTGAGGATGGGTTTCGCCAGACTCCAGATATCCAGCTCAGGATATAAGTCTGTTCCCAGACCTTCTACATGAACCAGCGTTTTCAATAACAACATTAGCTGTGGCGGGATTTCCAGATGGAAACGACGGGCGATGTCCATGACCTGAATCAGAATCCCGGCAAAATCCAGTTCATGCATCGGTTTGGACACCATTGGGCCCACAGTGCGACGCATTTCGCGTGCTAGCGCGTCCTGATCGGTACCTGGTGGAATCCAGCCTGCCTGATGCACAATCTGAATCAGCTGCATGAAGTCGCTGTTCATGACCGCCAGCAGCATACGTGCCACGGTCATCTGGTCATGTTTGGACAGCTCGCCCATAATCGCACAGTCCAGCGCAATAAAGCGCGGATTGGCCGGATTGATAGTTTCGACAAAGACATTGCCTGGATGCATGTCAGCATGGAAGAAGTTATCGCGGAACACCTGAGTAAAGAAAATGGTTAGACCTTTACGTGCCAGATCAGCACGGTCCATACCCAGTTCATCAAAGGTGGCAATATCCGAAATCGGAACACCGGTAATCCGTTCTGCTACCAGCACGTCCTTACTGTCCATATAGACTTCAGGCACATACATCATGCTGGAGCCAGTGAAGTAATGACGCATACGGCGGGTATTATCCGCTTCCAGAGTCAGGTCTAGCTCATTCAGAATGATCTGGCGATAGTCCTGAATAATTTCAGACAAGTGTAGGGCACGCGCTGCTTCCAGACGCTTTTCCAGAAAATCACCCAGCCAGCTTAGAATCTCAAAATCCTGCAAGATCTGTTGACGAATATTCGGGCGGGTCACTTTGACCACTACTTCACGGCCATCATGCAGGGCAGCAGTATGCACCTGTGCAATCGAAGCTGCTGCCAATGGCTGAACATCAAATCGGGCGAATAGAGTATTTACATCCGCTTTTAAGGATTCCTGAATACGCATCTTGGCGACATCATTATCAAAGGGCTTGACCTGATCCTGTAACAGGACCAGTTGTTGTAGCACTTCAGGCGGAATCAGGTCACGACGGGTCGAAAGCAATTGTCCCAGCTTGATCGCTAGCGGTCCCATTTCTTCCAGTGCCAGTTTCAGCTTAAGTGAATTCTTGCGCTCACGGCTGGACCAGGCTGCCGGATGCATACGGATCAAAGATAAAATATGTCGGGCTTTCTCAGGAAGTTCTTCCGCAGGAAACAACGTGTCGAGTCTATAGTGCGCGGCGATGCGCCAAAGTTCGAGTAAACGTGAAACATGCGGAATCATAAAGCGGTGTACCTAGTATTGAGAAGGAATATGAGGTGTAGCAGGAGTAAATGGCTGATCAGTAGAATCGTCAGATTCAATCTGAGCCTGAAGCTGACGGATTTTGGCTTCGACGCGATCTAAATTCTGGTTCAGGATACGGGTATCCTGATTCAGGTCATCCATTTGCCAGCGCGGGGCAAAGAGACCACTATCTTCTTTCAGGGCATCTTCAGCAAAAAATAACTGGCTTTGTAAAGTGCGTTTTAAATGCTTCGGAGCCAGCTGCAACTTGCCAATTTCATGCGCTAGAGCAGGGCCAATCCAGGGACTTAAATGCGCCGCCAGATCAGGTTCAGCCTGCTGCATAATACGCTGGATTTCTTGCAGAAGTTTATAGTCACCTTGCAGCGGAATATTGCCGACTTCATCAGCAAGCAGCAGCTTAAGCAGCTCTACGATATTGCTCACCTGTAGCGTCGCCGTTGCTTCAGGCGTTTGTGCGCTATTGGCTTCATAAGGGCGCTGTTCAAATATCGAAGAGTCTTCAGTATGGCCGGTTGGCGTTGGTTCCAGACGAACCTTGCCCTCATCAAAGAAGACATCGACGGACAGCTGTGGTGAAGCAATGACCACCCGCAGCATTTTGCCAGCCAAAGTATTGAGCTGAATGCGGGTAATCGCATCCAGATCAATCATATGATGAATCAGGCGTTCAACAGCACCGAGGGCGAGAAGTGACCACATATCGGGTACGACCCTTAAAGCTTGAAGCCACGGTGAACGGCAACGATACCACCGGTCAGGTTGTGGTAATCACAGTTCTGGAAGCCAGCATTTTCCATCATGCCTTTTAAAGTACGCTGGTCTGGATGCATACGGATTGATTCAGCCAGGTATTTATAGCTTTCTGAATCATTCGCCACGATTTTACCCATGATTGGTAAAGCGGTGAATGAATACAGGTCATACAGTTTTGAGAATGGCTCGAAGACTGGTTTAGAGAATTCCAGAATCAGTAAACGGCCGCCTGGCTTAAGTACGCGATACATCGCAGCCAGTGCTGCATCTTTATCGGTGACGTTACGCAGACCAAAAGAAATCGTTACCAGATCAAAGCTGTTATCGGCAAATGGTTCTAATGTTTCCGCATTCGCCAGAACGAAATCAACATTGGTACAGCCGGCATCAATCAGACGGTCACGGCCAACATTCAACATGGATTCGTTAATATCAGACAATACCACATGGCCGGTAGGGCCTACTTCACGGCTAAATACTTTAGCCAGGTCACCTGTACCGCCCGCAATATCCAGCACATGCTGGCCACGGCGCACACCTGACATATTAATCGCAAAACGTTTCCATAGACGGTGGATACCGAATGACATCAGGTCATTCATGATGTCGTATTTGCTGGCCACCGAATGGAATACTTCAGCCACTTTCTGGGCTTTTTCGTCACTGCTCACAGTCTTGTAGCCGAAGTGCGTGGTTGGACCGACGTTACCGGTATTGGCACCGCGTGGCAGGTTATATTTAGGGACAGTTCCAGTCACAGGCATATCGGTCAGGCGTTGTTCTAGAGATTGTTGCTGACCTTGTGGAGCGCCTTGCGGAAGCGGAGTGGTTAAGAATGGGCTCACTTTGTCTGTCTGTTGTGCCGACTCGGGTGTAGGGGTAGGCGTTTGATTTTCATTCGACATTGGAGTCACTCCTAACATATCAATCGGGTTAATCTTGCATTGCCTGCATAATGACAGATTCTTGGATGTTATTCAGCAATCATGATGCAATTGTTATGAATAATATACAGAAAAATAGGAATATGGGCGGAAATCTTCACTGCCAGTGATCGAATAATTCATATGATTTATCACTGGCGATGGCCTGCCATAAAAACCTGAAAATATCAGGATCAGGCAGGACCATAAACTTTCCTCATTGGGCATGGGAAAGGCATCTATTATTGAAATGGCGTTGGATCGCCTGAATGCACCTTATCAATAATGCCGCGTTCAATCGCAGTAAAGTCATGTACGAATTTTTCTGCCGATTTTAACGGTTTCATGGCCTGGAAACCGTCCTGCATAAACTCATACATCACCTGAAAATGATATTTATTGGCTGCGCCTTTACACATCTTGAAGGCGGTATAAACCACAAAGGAACGCATATATTTATCCAGGCTGACACCCAGCTGATCCAGCAATGCCAGCTGTTTCAAGCGCGCCTCACCCTGATCCAGTTTCAGATAGGTCACACGCATCATTTCATCGGTCAATGGTGCGTTGGCAGGATAATCCTCTAAAAGCTGGATTGCGACCTGTTCATCCAGTTGTACCGCCAGAATCGCCAGTTCTACGCCTGAGGTTCCGGTTTTTAGGGCATTTTCCGGAATCATTTTTTCTGCCTTGTGCGCATATTTCATCAGTCGTGCAATCTGCTCGGCCAGTGCGTCGAAGTCCGGGCCGCCGTAGAGCCGGTTCAGGAAATATTCGGCCATCAGCTGGTTATTTTTTTCAGAAAAATGCTGATGATGGCTACGCTGCATCCGTGCCTTTTGCCATGCCTGCACATCCTGTAAACGGCTTAAAATTTCAGGCTGAGTATGATATTTCAGCTGATAATACTGTTCTAAGAGTTCATCTAATCGGGCAAGTTTGGACATGTATTTTCAAATATGATTTTTCGATCTCAGAATCTTAGAGGGTGTGGCGCAATCTCGCTATGACAAATTGATCAATGATTCCTTATTTGAATGTCAATTTGCTGTTTAAACAGACAATCTAATCGTGTGAAAAACGTTGCTAACGCTATTTTTGCGTTCAGACTCCTCGCTATACTGCCCACAAGAATAAAAGATGAGGGATCTCCATGCGTACAGAAGAACAAATTTTCCAGTTAATGGATGAAGACGAGCTATCCCTTGCGCTGATCAATGCCCAGTATGATCTGAGAAAAACCCAAGGTCAGAAAAATGGCAAAAGCCTAATTGTTCTGGTCAATGGAATTGAGCTGGCAGGTAAGGGCGAAGCGGTCAAACAGTTACGTGAATGGGTAGATCCCCGTTATTTGCAGGTGAAGGCCGATCAGCCGCAAGTATTAGGAGAAAAACAGACCTTCTGGCAACCTTATACACGGTTTATTCCTGCCCAAGGCCAGATCATGGTCTTGTTTGGTAACTGGTACAGCGATCTGCTCAGAACCACCATGCAGACTGGTGCCATTGATGATGCCCAGTTTGATGCCTATCTGGAAGATATGCGTGTCTTTGAGCAGGATCTAAAAAATAACTATGTTGATGTGGTCAAGGTCTGGTTCGACTTACCTTGGAAAACGCTACAAAAACGCCTGGATCAGATGGATCCGAGTGAAATGCAATGGCACAAACTGCATGGGCTGGACTGGCGCGACAAAAAAAAGTACGACACCGTGCAACGTTTGCGAGAGCGGTTTACTAAAGACGAAGACTGGCTGATCATTGACGGGGAAGATGAAAAACAGCGTGACCAGCAGTTTGCACAGTATATTTTGCAGGCGCTAAAACATTGTCCCAATCATCCGGTTCGGGCCAAAGGACGATGGAAACAGGCCAAAATTCCAGAATTATTGCAGCATCCTTCGCAAGAACTTGCCAAGACAGAGGACTATAAAGCGGAACTGAAAAAACTGTCTCCTCAGGTGGCCAAGGCGCTGCGCTCAGACCCACGTAATGTGATTTTGCTGTTTGAAGGGATGGATGCAGCAGGCAAGGGCGGAGCAATCAAGCGGATTGTGAAAAAGCTGGATCCACGTGAATATGAAATCCAGACCATCGGGGCGCCGGAAAAATATGAACTGAATCGACCTTATTTATGGCGTTTCTGGAACAAGCTGCAAACTGATGATGATATCTGTATTTTTGACCGCTCCTGGTATGGTCGGGTGCTGGTAGAACGGGTAGAAGGCTTTGCCAGCCCGGCAGAATGGCAGCGGGCCTATGATGAAATTAACCGATTTGAACAGAGCCTGATTAACCATCAAACCGTAATTATTAAATTCTGGCTGGCGATTTCCCAGGAAGAGCAGGCGGCCCGTTTCAAGGCGCGTGAAGATACCCCACATAAGCGCTTTAAAATCACCGATGAGGACTGGCGTAACCGGGAACGTTGGGATGATTATTTAAAAGCGGCCGCCGACATGTTTGAACGTACGTCGACAGAACAGGCACCATGGCACATTATCGCCACTGATGATAAAAACACCGCTCGGGTCGAAATTTTAAAAACAATTTTAAAGCAGCTTCAGGCAGATTAATCTGCCTGAGTTTTGAAAAGTTTGGGGATAAACAATGGGGCGGGAAATTTATTTGCCTTGAGCAATCTGTTTTTGCTGAATATTTTTTGCTGTGCGATAGCAATCTTCCACATGCGCTTCAGCAATTTTCTTCATGACAAAATAACCGAGGCTCGCGGCTACCAGTTGACCACCCAGCGGAATGAATTTTGTGACTTGCTTTGTGATCACTTTCGCTGCAACATTGTTCAAAGATTTTTTGACTGCTGTACGTGCTACCACCAGACCGGAAAACTCGATTCCGCGTTTACGCAGTTCATTCCAGTGCACCTGTTTGGTTGCAGGATCAAACACACTGATCTGTTCAGGGGCTAGACCAAAGCGGGCATTGATCTCCGGAATCAGTTGCGACAGAATGCCGACATCAATGACCACGTCCAGAAATGGCACCGGAATCACAGCTGCTCCGGCAGAATAATAGGCACGTTTTTTGGTTAGCTCTAAGCACTCGTTGCGAATTCTGTCTAAATCTAAACTTGGATCGATACGATCTGGAATTTTGTCTAATTTCATGGGCATTACCTAAAGCTAGATGTTGTTTTTTTCTGTTCAAACATCAATAAGATGCTTTTTTCAAAGAACTTTTTTGACTGAAGTATGAGTTTTAAAGTGACATAGACAGTTCGGTAAGTATAGTAAATAATCTTTATCATTTTGTAGTACTGCTCCATCTCATTTTTCAGGGGAAACGATGGCAATTCATGTTATTCAGAGTCAACGCATTGATGTGCTTTTGGATAGTATGCTGCGTATCGTCAACCAGAGCGCGAAAAATCCCTTGGCCGTGTTACAGGCACGGCATTTTATTGTACCGTCTCCTGCAGTCGAGGCCTGGCTCACCCAGAAAATTGCCGAGAAAAAGGGCATCAGTGCCAATACCCAGTTTCATCATCGGATCCGTGCCTTTCAGTGGACTTCCTATCAGTGGGTGCTAAATAATCCAAAAGAAGTTGAACAGGTCCGTGAAGCCAATATTCCCCGAATTATTATTAAATGGCGGGTATTTCAGGCACTACGCAAATGTATTTTGCCTGAGCAAATTCCTTTAGAGATCGATCATCCGCTGTATTCGATTATCAAGCGGATTTATGACAGCGCAGATCGTCTGGAACAGGGCACAGAGAAGCAGCTGAAAAAACAAAGCATGCTGTACTGGGTATCCGAACAGGTCTCGCGCCTGTTTAGCCATTATATGGATTACCGTGGTTATTGCTCGCGGAATTGCCCACCACAGGAATGTCGTTGTCCCACTAACTGGCTGGTGTCCTGGGGGCAGGATATTGCGCTCGATGTTGAGCATATGATCTATATTCCTAAAGATGAAAATGGCCATGAAATTCCGGTGGCAGACTTCGTCAAGATTCAGGCACGCGAACTGGAAGCCTGGCAGCGCTGGTTGTGGCAGCATGTCTTTCAGGATGATTATGCCAAGATTCTGGACATCGAACAGATGTACTGGGAACGTCTGGAAAATGAAGATACTCAGGTACAGGCTTTAAAACGTTTGCCAGAACAGGTCGTGGTCTTTACCTTGCTAGAATTGCCACCGAGTCAGCTGGATTTCTTGCGCCGTCTCGGTCAATACATCGATATTTATATTTTCCACTTTAACCCTTCACAGGAATACTGGGCCGACAGCGTCGATCCGGACTGGAAAGCGCGTTATGACCTTGGCGTGCAGGAACGTTTCATCAGGAAATTTGAAAAATCGCAGGGGCGTTTGCCAACTGATACCGAAATCCAGCATTTCTTTGCAGCCTTTCAGCTGAATTTTAATGCCGAAGACCGGGAATCGCGTCATCCCTTGCTGACCCGCTTTGGCAAACAGGCGCGTGATCATTTCTCGTTATTGTCCAAACTGTCTTCAGGTGAAGAAGGTCTCTGGGCCGATGCTTTCGTGGATGAATATCAGGATAAGTTACTGGCCAAAATCCAGTCGGATATTTTGTACCTGCTGGAACCGGAAAAACACCAGTATCCGCTCAAACCCGACGATGATTCGGTACAGATTCATGTCTGTCATTCCTCACTGCGCCAGCTGGAAGTCTTAAAAGAACAGATGATTCACTGGCTGGCCCAAGGCACGGAAGATGCCCCACGTCAGCCGAGCGATATTCTGGTGCTGGCCCCGAACCTGAAAGAGCTGGAACCGGCGATTCGTAGCGTCTTTGCACCACCCCCGCGAGAACGGGAAGGCCATAGCCAGCGTTTGCAAAAAGATAATCTATATTTACCGATTCAGATTGCCGGGGTGTCCCGACTCGATGTCAGCAATGCCTGGCGCGCGGTACTGGGCCGGATTCAGCTGGTGCATCGACGTTTCAGTATCGAAGATTTTGCCGACTGGCTCAGCCTGAATGCGACCCAGCAACTATATGCGCTGGACTACGCGCAAGTTGAGCGCATGTTGCAGTTACTGGGCGAAGCGGGCTTTAAACGCGGTCTGGATCAGCAGCATTTACAGCAAAGCCTGACTGCCGGTGATGAAGATTACCGTTTCAGTTTTAAATTTGCATTGGATCGGCTGGCACTCGGACTTGCAGTGCCAGAACACGCCCTGTTTCAGGATACCTTAAGCTATGCTCAGGTCTTGAGTAGTGATTTTCCTCTGATCTCGACTTTAATCCAGATTTATCAGGATCTGGTTCAGCGCCGTGACTGGCTGATTTTGCATGAACAGGGACAACGTACCCCGGTAAAAACTTGGCTGGAATATCTGCGTGAAGACTTGAATGAGTTCCGTGAAGCCGGGGTTGAGTCCTTAAAGACGGTCGCAGAAATCATTGACAAGCAGATGCGGATGCTGACGTTGGCCGATTACCATGATCAGGATGATCCGCAGGCCAGCCAGGAGCTGGTCGCCTTAAGTCTGCCATTGCCTTATGTACTGGAAGAAATTCAGAATACGTTGGAGATGCAACTGGATCAGGCCGAGCCGACCGGACAAATTACCTTTAGTCAAATCGGCCAGATCCGTCCGTTGCCGTATAAGCTGGTGGTGATGCTGAATCTGGATACCGGTAAATTTCCGAGCCGGAATCAGCAGGTGCCATTTGACCTGATGAACAGTCTGAAGCCGCAGTTAGGGGATCGTTCCCGTCTGGATGATGACCAAGGCGCTTTTCTGGATGCATTGCTACTGGCACAGGACAATTTATGGCTGTTCTATAATGGCTTTGATGTTGATGATGGTGAAGCGCGTGATCCATCCACTTCATTGCAGGAACTGATCCAGCATATTGCCTTGATTTGCCAGTCAGACCAGCCCGATGCTGAAGTCGATGAAACGTTTGAAATCAATGGTTTGAGCGTGGCCAAACATATCCGTCAACTCTATTATGTACATCCATTACAGCCGTTCGATCCAATTGGTTACGTTGAATCTCATACTCCACGTTATCAGACCCAGTGGTTTGCTGTAGCAGAATATATTCGCAGTGCAGAGGGCAAGCGCAGCAGCTGGATCAATGCCCATTATCCGGCACTGATGCAGAAAGAAATCCGGGTGCTGAAAGGGGATGAATGGATTCGTGACATGATTTTCCCAGCACGTCTATTCCTGAAAAGTATCGGTGTTTCCAGTGTGAGATATGCCGATCTGCCAAGTTCACGAGAACCCTTATTGCTGAATAAACTGGAACAGTATCAGGTCCGTGATTTCCTATTACAACAGGATCAAGAGATTGAGCCACAGCTGATGTTGGACCGCTTACCGGTCGGAAAAACTCAGGAAGCGACCTGGCTCAGCAGTCAGCAGGAACAGCAATCGCTAAAAGAACGTTTATTGCAGCTGAATAAAGAGCTGACACCTGTAACGCAGCAAACTTGGCAATATAACCCTGAATTGCTGATTCATATTACCTTGCCGCAAGTGCCGCACAGCAGTTACTGGCTGAGTATGCAGTCTTCCTCCGCTTCGGAAAAACGTCGGGCACAGGTCTGGCTGGAATATCTGCTCTGGCTGGCCTATCTGAACAATGATGAACTGTCTCCGCAGCTGGAACGGATTGTCATTTTCAGTAATAAAACCCTGAAGTTCTCCGGGCTGCGTTCTAGTCAGGCACGTCATCATTTACAGGCTTGGTTGAAAGCCTGGGAAATCGGACAGACCCAGCCGCTGGTATTGCCTGCCGAATTACTGATGAAAAAGGCCTGGGAATGGACCGAAAATGAACAGGGACAGATCACCATTGCCGAGATGCAGGAACTGCTAAAGGCCTGGAACAACAGCTATGAAAGTGCCAAGCCTTTGGCCAGCGATGAATCCAGCCAGTTGCATCAGGACTGGCAGTTTATTTTGCAGGATCAGGACCCGGATCTGGCCTTGCAACGCTGTTGCCATGATTTTGCCCATGCGTTATATGCACCGATTCATGAACATCTGGAATGGATAAAAGAATAATGACCATGTTACCCAACCAGAACAAAAAGATTTCAACCAATCCGATTCAGGACATGCGCTTTAGCGGCCTGCACTGGATTGAAGCTTCCGCGGGGACCGGTAAAACCTATACCTTATCCAGTTTGATGGTACGGATTTTTCTGGATCAGTATTATCCGCATCAGGTGATTGCCACAACCTTTACCCGTAAGGCTACAGCTGAACTGAAAAACCGGGTACGTCTCAGAGTCGAGGAAACGCTAGCCTTCATTCAGCGTCATCAGGAGCTGAATTCGGTCGAAATCACCGCCAAAATCCAGGCTGAATCGGATCCGCTGTTCCAGCAGGTGTTGAAAGATTATGGCTCACGCATGGACTATGCCCGGCGCCGTCTACGTCTGGTTCTGAACCAGCTGGATGAGCTGTTTGTCGGAACACTGGACAGCTTTAGCCAGAAATTATTGCGTGAATTTGCCTTTGAAAGCGGCAAGATTGAACGGGCCGAACTGACTGAAGATCAGGACCTGTATATCCAGCAGCTGATTCATGATGTGCTACGAGAATGGATCCAGCAGCAGCCGCAGTATATGGTCAATCATCTATATCTGCAAAACCTGTTGAAACCAGTAGAACACTATACTGGACTAGTTCGTGATGCTCTAAATTTCCGTGTGCAATACTTTCAGAAGGTAGAAAACGTCGAATGGGATCTGGCTGAACTAGAGCACTGCATTCAGCGCCTGTTCGATGTACATGAACATGAAATTGAGATCATTCGGGAGTATTGCCAGAATTCTCCGAAGTATTTTCATAAGAGTTTTTTCACCAGATTAAGCGATGTCTGTGAAAACTTTATGACCTGGATGGCTGTGCTGAAAACCAAAGGCGCGATGAGCTTTTTTGATCCAGAACTGCATGCGATTTTATTGAATCTGTGTTATTTGCGCCGCAAGAAAACCGATTTTCAACCGGTCTCAATGAAGCAAGTATTTAACAAAAGCTGTCCGGAAGCAGAGCAGCAGCAGATTCTGCAACATAGCCTGATTCAGGCCATTGATGGATTGTGTGAAGTCAAAGAGAAGATGGATGCACAGTTGAAGCAGCTGACCACCTATCTTGAATATCATATTATTCGCAGTGTGCAGAACCGTCTGCCGCAAACCTTGCAAAAACAGGGTGAAACCACATTTTCCCAACAGATTCGAACCTTGGCTGAAGCTTTACAGGGACAGCAAGGTCAACGCTTTGCCCAGTTTGTACAGGCACGCTATCCACTCATTCTGGTGGATGAATTTCAGGATACCAACCAGGATCAGGATGATCTGCTGGCTAAAATCTGGCGTGATCCGAACCGAGTGAAAGCTGGCTGTATGATCATGGTTGGGGACCCGAAACAGGCGATTTACGGTTTTCGTGGCGGCGACATGCTGACCTATAACAAGGCGCGTGCCGATGTGCTGCAAAAGCAGGGCCGTGAATATACTCTGATCCAGAACCATCGCTCGGTAAAACCTCTGGTCGAGGTGGTGGACGCGTTGTTTCAACGCCAGATGGATTTTGGTGAACAGGTGCATTACACCCTGATTCAGGCGGGGAGCCGGCCACATCCGGATTTAATCGATAAAACGCTGAGCAATCCGCATCCACTGCGCTGGATTCAACTCGGTGAACAGGATGTTGAAGCCGATCAGGTGGTCTGGAAAATCCGCCAGTTATTGAATCAGTCTGAACAGCAGCAACTGTATTTCCAGCAGGGTGACAACGTTCAGCACTTAAAAGCGGATGATATTGCAGTCCTGAGTTTTGGCCATTATGCGCTGGAACAGGTCAAGCAGCGTCTGCAACGTATGGGTATTCCCTGTTATAAGGAATCCAAGCAGAGCATCTTTGCCAGCCCGGTGGCTCAGGATGTTGCAGCTGTTCTGACCGCGATCATGGAGCCTTTTAATGAAACCAAAGTCAAACGTGCCTTATTGACCCGTTTATTGGGCTTTAACCTGAAAAAGTTAATCGAACTGCAAGAGCAGAGCGAAGGTCTGAGCCGTTATATTGCAGACTTTGATGCTATCCGGGAAATGTGGTTTGAAAAAGGGTTTCTGACGGCCTGGAATTATGCCTTAAACCTGTTTCAGGTCTGGACCAATCTGGTTGCAAGCCAGAGCCTGGACAATGAACGGGTAGTGGTGAATTTACGTCACCTGACCGAGATTCTGTGCCAGCAAAGTGAATATTATCAGGGTGCTCAAAAGCTGTATCACTGGTATCTGCGTCAATTGCAATCACCTTCCGGCAAGGACAATGAAAAAGAGCGCAAACTCTCCGGCGATCATGGGGTGCAACTGCTGACCATCCATGCTTCCAAAGGTCTGGAATTCAAAGTGGTGTTCCTGTTAGGTGCCGATGCGCCTTTTGATGTAAATAAAGGGAATCTGAACTTTTCCCTGTCAGCCGCGGAAAATGTACTGGAACAATCCCGAGTGATTGCAGTTAATCATAAGGATTTGCATGAGCAGGCGATTTTGCAAAATGCGGCTCGGAATGCCGCAGAAAATCACCGGCTTTGGTATGTGGCACTGACCCGGGCCAGTCACCGGGTTTATGCCATGCTGCAAGATCAGAGCGGACAGGCGGATTCAGGACTGGCATTCTGGCGTGGACAAGGTGAGGCGGCCTTTCAGCATGCCCTAAGTCTGCTGGAACAACCTCTGGCTTCTGAGCCGCCTAGAATTGTGGCAAAACAGACAGAAGCATCGTTACAGATGCAGGCTCATCCTTTACCGGAGCGACAGTTCTATCCACGGACTAAAACCAGCTTTACCGCGCTGTCACAGCATCTCCCGCATCAGGCGATATTGCAGGATGATCTGGTCATCGCTTCTGAACGTCCGGACAGTGCCGCAGATGAAATGAATCTGCTGGAACTGGAACAGCAATCAGCCGGTCAGCCACTGGACTGGATTAAGCTGAATTTCCCAAAAGGCACGGTAACCGGAACCTTCCTGCACAGTATTTTTGAGCATATCGATTTTCAGGATCGCAGTTACTGGAATCTGGAAATCCGTCGTCGTTTTAAAAATACCGCACCACAAATCTGGCAGGAACTGAAAGAGAAATTTCATCAGGCCTTTCATATTCGTCCATTGTTACAGCAGGCATTTACCCCGGGCTATCAGACGGCCTGTGTGAATTTACAGACCCTGTTCAGTCAGGTGGCCCGTCAAGGTCAAATGCAGCCGGAGAAATTGCAGCAGAGTATGCAAAAAGTACTCTCCAGCCTGAATTATAAAATCCTGACCGGAATTCGCCTGCATGATCAGAGTGAAGCTTATCGTCAGGAATGGCAGCAGTTTTTCCGTTCCGCTCAAACATTCGATCACTCTGAATGGTTGAACTTCTTAGGGCAGTTTCAACGCTATGTTACAGAACTGGATGATGAACCTTTTATCCTGTTTTTCGAACAGGAAATAGCGCAGATGACGCCTGCTGAGACAGCAGCGCAACTGGATGTAGAAACCGTTTTTCAGCAGGCATTCGATCATTTCATTGATGAGATGATTGAAGATCTTCTGCTCAATCGGGTTCATGACTGGCTCAAAGAAATTCTGGCTGCACCCCTACAGGCAGAGTTCAGCCTGGAGCAGTTGCAGCAAGGTACTTATTTGTCTGAATTCCCGTTTTACCTGTCTTTAACCGATGTGCCGTTACAGATTCGTCAGATCCAGCAACTGTTTGTCGAGCATGATATTCTCATGCCTGATTTTAATGAGGCAAAATCAGCACGCTATCTGACCGGTTCTATCGATTTGGTTTATTTTGATGGCCAGCGTTATCATATTGCCGATTATAAAAGCAATTTTCTCGGGCCGGATCAGCAGCATTACACGGCCGAGGCCATCCAGCAGAATATGACCCACTCCAGTTACTGGCTGCAAGCGGCCTTATATCTGGTGGCATTGCATCGTTATCTAAGCGTGAACATGCAGGGATATGACATGCAGCAGCATCTGGGTGGGGCGACTTATCTGTATTTGCGCGGTATAAATGGTCAGGCTGAACAAGGCGCTTATCACTGGCAGCCTGGTCTGGAATTTATTCTGAAACTGGATGAAATTCTGGGCTATTTTAAGCAGAAAAAATCAGCATAATTTTGATGATTTATAAAATTTTAAGAGTTTAAACAGAAGATTATCCTGTGGATAACTTTGAGGATAACTGTGTGGAAAATGAGCAAATTCACGTGTCTCAGCAATCAGCCCATTTAATGGCCTGGATTGACTATCTATGTCAGCCACCGTTCAGTTCGGCGACCTTTGATGCTGCCGCAAAATTGCTGATTCAGCAGCTCCTTGAAGCGATGCAGGAGGGCAATAGTTGTATTCCGGCTAGTGCCGAGCAAAAAGCTCTATTGCATCATTTGGTATTGGATCGTAGCCAGCAGGCTCAAGGCATTGCACCTTTTATTTTTGAAAACCAGCAGTTGTATTTATACCGCTACTGGCAGCTGGAGCAGGCAGTCGCTACAGAGATCGCCCGGATCAAGTCTCAAGCCATCATGCCGGTTGATTTAAATGAGCGTGATCGTAATCTCCTGACAGATCCACAGCAAAAGCAAGCGCTGGAAATGGTCGCCAAGCAGGGGCTGAATATTATTACCGGTGGACCAGGAACTGGTAAAACCTACACCTTGGCACATATGATTGCTGTACTGCATGAAGCCTTGCCTAATATCCGGATTGCGATGGCCGCTCCGACGGGTAAAGCTGCACAGCGGATGCAAGAAGCCTTGCAAAAAGCTTTATATAGTGAAAAGTTACAAGCTTTTGAACTGGAGGCTTTAAAGCAGGTTCAACCCGTTACTTTGCACCGCTTACTGGGCTTGGGGCGGTTGGGACGCCCACGGTTTCATGCCAAGCAGCCTTTACCCTATGATGTGATCGTGGTTGATGAAGCATCCATGTTGGACTTAAGCCTGTCGCAGATGCTTCTTGCTGCAGTGCCAGATTCAGCCCGCTTAATTCTATTAGGCGATGCAGACCAGCTGGCCTCGGTGGATGTCGGCACTGTACTGGCAGATTTACAGCAGACTTCTGTTCTGGCAGATAATCGGGTCAATTTAATCACGACACGCCGTTTTGCTTCAGGCGCCCGGATTGGTGCGATGGCGCACTTTATCCAGCAGGAACATGTTCCAGCATCGGTTTTAAACCAGTTTGAACAGCAAGTGGTTGCTGCGAGTGAGCTGCAAGCAATTGCACTGGATCAGGTAGAGATTGACCAGCTGCAACTGCAATATCTGCCAGAAATAAACCCAACTACAGGTCTACAGTTAGACCAATATTATGATCAACTGATGTATGGCTATCAGGCTTATGCAGACGCGATCAAGCTGGCTCAGGATCAGGCTGGTTTCGAGCAATATGTGCAGCAGGCAATTCAGTACTTTGATGATTACCGGATTCTCACCGCAATCCGGCATGGTGATCTGGGCTTGAATAAAATCAATCAGCAGATTGAACAGCGTTTTCTGGCCAGTGTAGGCAAGTTAAAACAGGGCGACTGGTATACCGGTCGACCAGTGATGATGACTTATAACGATTATCAGCTGGGTCTGTCCAATGGTGATATTGGCATCTGTTTCTGGAGAGAACAAGAAGGACAGTCACAATTTGAAGTGTATTTCCCGAGCTTAGAAAAATGGGTGCTGGCGACCCGCTTACCGAAAAGTATCGAAACGGCATTTGCTTTGACGATTCATAAATCGCAAGGTTCAGAATTTACTCATACTGCTGTAGTACTCGATCAACAGGCCAAAAATTTGCTGAGTAAGGAACTGATTTATACAGCGATTACCCGGGCCAAAAAAGTTGTGAGCTTACTGGTAGATCGCGACGCGTTTACACAAGCGCTATGCGTCAGAACCACACGAAAGAGTGGCTTAAGCGAAAAAATACTTGAACAATGCAACAATCTATTGGCAAAAAATAAATAACTGTTGTAGGTAAATGCTTACATGGATTCAGGAAATTGGCGCATGGAGCTTTTACTCGGTTTTTGAGAAGATTGGTCACACAAAAGAACTCAACACGGAAAGTTGGGTATAAATCGCATAATAAGAACAAGAATGTCACCAGACAGCGAACTTACAGTGAAGTAAGTGAAAGAGGAAACTTACAGCCGCTAAGCCTTGTAGTTTTGGGAGAGACTACAAGGCTTTTTTATATCTGCCGTTAATGGAATTTTGCCGTAATCTTATAGTTCAATTAAGTTGGCAGAATAAGTAAATTTAAGTAAATAGTGTAATTAAAAGATATATAAGTGTAATATTTTGCAAATTTCGATGACAATTTTGTACGCAATGGCTTACAGCGAGTGAGGATAAATGCCTCTATGAGCATTTCGACAATATGGCAAAATCTACCACACAAGGAAGTTATTTTTAGTCAGGAAGATTTGAAAATAATAAAGCGTAAAACGCACTAAAAAAAACAATAAATAAAAAATGATAATAGAAGAAACTACAGCGCGAAAAAGCCCGAGTTTACTCGGGCTTTTTTTTATCATTTATTTCTAAGCGCGACCAGAAATATTTTAAATATAACCCGAATCCTGCTTAAGCCGATGACTTCATAATTTGAATTGTTGGCTTATTTTTATGGATCAGTTGATATGCACACAAGGACGCGTAAATCCCTCCTAGAAATCCATGAACACTACGTGCTTTGCTTGTCACTAAATTGTACTGACCTTTCAATAAGCTGAATAAAGTCTCTATCTTATTGCGCTGTTTTAAGTGATATTTATCTGACTCAGAAAGTTGTATAGCCTGCATATTTTTTCGATGATAGGTAATTAAATCAATACCTTGCTCTTTCAAC
>NZ_VPDQ01000012.1:0-113418 GCF_013417535.1 Acinetobacter sp. YH12241
TCAGAATAATTCAAGTGAATTTGTTTGAAAGAAGAACTTTAAAAGCTTTATTTTCACCCGATAAAATACCCATAAAACAAGAGGAAGCTCAAATGAGCTTCCTCTTGTGAAAAATTGTGGGACAGCAATGCCTGTTTGGGTGCTTTTTTTATTGTATGTTCAACACATCCAAATTCATGTAATACATCAACTTATTCGAACAAGATCATGAATAAATTAAGGAGATAAAAATCACAATTCGCCAACACTGCCTCCATGCTATTTGACGGTTGCTAGATTAAATTTATCTCATCAACAAATACAGCTAGATATATAAAAGGTGTACTCATGAATTACAAATCTCTAATGATCGCTGTCGTAGCAACCTCAGCCATGGGTATGACAGCCGCCAATGCCGGAAATACAACGAATACGGCTTTAGCTTCTGCTTTGGGTGGTGTCGTTGGTGCCGCAGTGGGCAATAAAATGGGTGGTACAACTGGTGCAACAATCGGTTCTGCGATTGGCGGTGGTGCTGGTGCCGCAGTAGCAGCGAATAAACGTGACCGTAATGGTGCGATTATCGGCGGTGCTTTAGGTGGTGGTGCCGGTTATGCCGTAGGTAAAAACATGGCGGGTTCTAATGGCGGCTTAATTGGTGCTGCATTAGGTTCTGCTGGTGGTTCTGCCCTTGGTAAAAAAGTCAGCGAAGACCGTCGTTATGATGACCGTTATGACCGTCGCTATAGTTCAAAAAACTATCGTACTAGCAACTACCGTTATAACCACCGTCGCTAAGATTTCCTCTAATCACTTTTCCTCCTTGAATAAGCATCTTCGGATGCTTATTTTTTTGCCTGTTATTTTGGTTTACATATATATCGATTTTTTTCGATATACAAATACAATGCAAAGTCGTATGCTCTTAGTCATGTTTATTCAAGAGTAATATTATGCGTACGCTTACCGATACCCAGTTCTCTATTCTCGAACTGGTTCCAGTTCGTGACGATAAGACCATTCAATTCTCCCTGCAACATGCGTTGGAATTGGCCCAGACCGCAGAACGTCTAGGTTATAGCCGGATGTGGCTGGCCGAGCATCATAATATGGATGGTATTGCCAGCTCAGCGACTGCCGTTCTCTTAGGCTATTTACTGGCAAATACCAATAGCATCAAACTTGGTTCTGGCGGCATTATGTTGCCAAACCACGCTCCACTTGTAGTAGCAGAGCAATTCGGTACGTTAGCGACTTTATATCCAGATCGTATTGAACTGGGACTGGGTCGTGCTCCGGGTACCGATCAAATGACCATGCGTGCTTTGCGTCGTGGCCGCCAGGAAACTGAAGATCAGTTCCCGCAGGATGTTTTAGAAATTCTGCAATACTTTAAAGATCCGATTCCAGGCCAACGCATTGTGGCAACTCCAGGCCAAAGCACACACGTACCTGTGTGGTTATTAGGTTCGAGCCTGTTTAGCGCACAACTGGCAGCAAAACTTGGTCTACCCTATTCTTTTGCATCTCACTTTGCTCCGCGTATGCTTGGTCAAGCGATTCAATTGTATCGGGACAATTTCGAACCGTCTGAATATCTGGATCGTCCTTATGTTTCTATGGGCGTACCGACTTGTGTCGCAGATACAGATGAAGAAGCTGAATATCTGGCAACAAGTGCTTACCAGCGTGTCCTTGCCCTGATTCGCGGTCAAAGCCTGAAATTGAAAGCGCCGATTGATTCTATGGAAGGACTCTGGTCACCACCTGAAAAAATGTCTGTCGACAATTTCTTTGCCATGGCGCAAGTGGGTTCCAAAGAAACTGTTAAAGCCGGTTTGGAAGCACTCATAGCAAAATATGATGTAGATGAGTTTATCTTCACCTGTGACATCTATGACACAGAGAAACGTCTGCATAATTTTGAATTGCTGATGCAGATCAAAAACGGGCAATAATGCTGTCTTGCTTTGCCTAATTTATTCTGATCTATATACCCACTCTTAGGAATGGGTATATTTTTTAAAACTTTGTTTGAAAATTTTAAGTCTCCAAATAGATAAATCCATGTCTAAGATGGATCTCCTGCGCTTTAATACATCTATGTCTCATTAAAAATACAATAGAAAAAAGAATGACTGTCTAAGTTAAATTTTGAACTTTACCGCTCTAGGGCTTTTGTTAATATCTATAACAAAGCAAATAAGACCAATTATTAAATAATTTCAAGGAAAAACAATGTCTACCAAGCAGGATGCACACACGGGTATATTTGAGAATCGTCCCGAAAATTTCCAGCATTTTACTGGCATTAAAATGCCCTCTTCCCAGCTCGCTGAACTTGACTGTGCCGGAAAAGATATTGCGATTATCGGTACGGATCAATTTACCGTAAGCCAGCTCAACAAGATTAGCCAGCAAGCTCACTCAGTAAAAGTTTTTCAGATTAATCCGCAATTTGTATTGCCAGGTACTGAACGTGGTTTGCAGCGGTTATTAAATCACCCCTTAATCATTAAAAATCGACGCCTATTTAATAACCGCATTAAAAGCATTTTATCATTACGTTATCTAGAAAATCAGGTACAAAATTTATGGCTCAGACGCCAGCTCATGCCAAATCTTGCAGCCGCATCCAAAGTTTATCTTAAATCAGATCACTATTATGCTGCTCTGCAACGTGAAAATTGCCAGCTGATTACCTGGCCTATTGCAAAAATTTCCGAAAATAGTATTCATTGTATTAATGGAGATGAACATCAGGTTGAGCTAATTGTGCATACTTTTCAATCAGCAAGTTAATCTGTTTTTAGCACATAAGATTAAAAATTCGGAGTGTATTTGGAAAAATTTAGCTCTGCAAAATTGAATTTTTGATTTCATTGAATAGCAAAAAAGTTTAAAAAACAATCACTGCATTTTTTATTAAAATATTGAATATTTCAACAACTTATAATATTCATATTTTATTTCTATGAAAGCAGTATTTTTATTAATTTTTATCTATAAATCAGAGCCAAACTGAAGTCTGGCTCTGAATTCTTTTTAGCCAATTCGACGTTTTAGTCCTGTCATCTGTAAGACACGCGTTGAGATTTCTTCAATCGACATTTCCGAAACATTCAGGTACTTTATCCCTTCCGAAATATAGATGCCTTCAATTGCACGCAGTTCCATCTGACACTGGCTAAAGCTGGCATAACGGCTGTTGGCCTTACGTTCTGTACGAATTGCAACCAGACGTTCTGCATCAATCATCAAGCCAAAAAGCTTGTTTTTATGCGGTCTTAGCACTGCTGGCAGGCGGTTATCGTCCAGATCTTCTTCAGTTAGCGGATAGTTCGCTACACGAATTCCAAATTGCAGAGACAAATAAATTGAGGTTGGAGTCTTACCGGAACGCGATACGCCAATCAGGATCAGATCAGCCTTATCATAGTGACGCGTACGCGCACCATCATCATTGTCGAGCGCAAAATGTACGGCATCAATACGTGCCTTATAAGACTCAGAATCGGTCACCGCATGGGTCTGACCGACTAAAGTCGTAGGTTCAGTACCAAGCTCTTCTGATAATTTACTGATAAGCCCTTCAAAAACATCAAGATTTACTGCATTTGCAGTATTAATAATTTCACGCACATAGGGATCCACCAACGTATCGAAAACCAAAGGTTTTTGACCGTCTTTTTGGGCACGTTCATTGATCTCTGTGACCACATTCATGGCCGCTTCTTCAGAGCTAATATAAGGGATAATATGAATGTCAAAATCCACATGCGGAAACTGCGCTAACAGTGAGTGGCCAAGGGTTTCAGCAGTAATGGCAGTACCATCGGAAATAAAAAACACACTCCGCTGAATTTGTTTACCTTCTGACATTAAAATTCTCCTCAAACATTTGTCTTAGTACTATATAATCTTTATAGTAAACCGATCTTACATGACTGTCGCTTAGTAAAATCAAAAACCTAGAAGATTTGCTATACTCTCATGCCAAGATAGTGATTAATACTGCAAAAGTGGAGTAACAACTTTGGAAGCGCGCGTAATTGGTCTAGAAAAATTAGGGAAGCACGATGTTGAGCTTGTAGGTGGGAAAAACTCATCTCTGGGCGAAATGATCAGCCACTTATCTAATGCTGGTGTATCAGTACCAGGTGGCTTCGCAACAACAGCTGCTGCTTATCGTGAATTTCTCGAGCAAAGTGGCCTAAACGCTAAAATCAATGCAGAGCTTGCTGCACTTAACGTTGATGACGTCAATGCACTTGCTGAAACTGGTGCAAAGATTCGTCAATGGATTGTGGAAACTCCACTTACTGCTGAACTGGAAAAGGAAATTCGTGCAGCTTTTGCAGAACTTTCAAACGGCAACCCTGACATCGCGGTTGCCGTTCGTTCATCTGCGACTGCAGAAGACTTACCTGATGCTTCTTTCGCAGGTCAGCAAGAAACCTTCCTGAACATTCGTGGTATCGATAACGTTCTGATCGCGATCAAAGAAGTGTTTGCATCTTTGTACAATGACCGCGCGATCTCTTACCGTGTACACCAAAACTTTGCGCATGACGTGGTTGCTCTTTCTGCAGGCGTACAACGTATGGTTCGCTCAGAAACTGGTGCTGCTGGTGTAATGTTCACTCTAGATACTGAATCAGGCTTCCGTGATGCAGTATTCATTACAGCTTCTTATGGCTTGGGTGAAATGGTAGTTCAGGGTGCAGTAAACCCGGATGAATTCTATATTTCAAAACCGCTTCTAAATGCAGGCAAACACGCTGTACTGCGCCGTAACTTAGGTTCTAAACACCAGAAAATGATTTATGGTGAAGAAGCCGCTGCGGGTAAATCAGTTGTTGTAGTTGATGTAGAAAAAGCGGATCGTCAACAATTTGCATTGAACGATCATGAACTGCAAGAATTGGCTAAGCAAGCACTGATCATTGAAAACCACTACGGTTCTCCAATGGACATCGAGTGGGCGAAAGACGGTGATGACGGCAAAATCTACATCGTTCAGGCGCGTCCTGAAACTGTGAAGAGCCGTGAAAATGTCGGCACGATGGAACGCTACCTGTTAAAACAACGTGGTACTGTAATCTGTGAAGGCCGTTCAATCGGTCAACGTATCGGTTCTGGTAAAGTCCGCATCGTAACTTCAATTAAAGAAATGGACAAAGTACAAGACGGTGATGTACTTGTATCTGATATGACTGACCCGGATTGGGAACCAGTAATGAAACGTGCTGCTGCGATTGTAACTAACCGTGGTGGTCGTACTTGTCACGCTGCAATCATTGCACGTGAGCTTGGTGTTCCAGCTATCGTAGGTTGTGGTAATGCAACCGAAGTCCTGGTTGACGGTCAGGAAGTAACTGTATCTTGTGCTGAAGGTGATACTGGTTTCATCTACGAAGGTGCATTGGATTTCGAAATCCAAACCAACTCTATCGAATCTATGCCAAAACTTCCGTTCAAAATCATGATGAACGTAGGTAACCCGGATCGTGCATTTGACTTCGCACAAATTCCGAACGAAGGTATTGGTCTTGCTCGTCTAGAGTTCATCATCAACCGTATGATCGGCGTGCATCCTAAAGCATTATTGAACATCGATAGTCTGCCACGTGAAACTCGTGCTGCTGTACTTGCCCGTACTGCAGGTTATGCATCTCCAATCGAATTCTATGTAGAAAAACTGGTTGAAGGTATCTCTACGCTTGCTGCTGCGTTCGCTGACAAACCAGTGATCGTACGTATGTCTGACTTCAAGTCAAACGAATACGCTAACCTGATCGGCGGTAAACTGTACGAACCTGAAGAAGAAAACCCAATGTTGGGCTTCCGTGGTGCAAGCCGTTATGTATCTGACAACTTCCGTGACTGCTTCGAACTTGAATGCCGTGCACTGAAAAAAGTTCGTGACGAAATGGGCCTGACTAATGTTCAAATCATGATCCCGTTCGTACGTACTGTTGCTGAAGCTAAACGTGTTATTGAGCTATTAGGTCAAAACGGTCTGAAACGTGGTGAAAATGGTCTTAAAGTGATCATGATGTGTGAATTACCAACTAACGCTTTGTTAGCTGAACAGTTCCTTGAACACTTCGATGGTTTCTCTATCGGTTCAAACGACTTGACTCAATTAACACTTGGTCTGGACCGTGACTCTGGTATTGTTTCTCACTTGTTTGATGAACGTGATCCAGCAGTAAAAGCGCTTCTTTCTATGGCCATCCATGCTTGCCGTAAAGCAGGCAAATATGTAGGTATCTGTGGCCAAGGTCCTTCTGACCACCCAGATCTTGCACAATGGCTGATGGAACAAGGTATTGAATCTGTATCTCTTAACCCAGACTCAGTATTGGATACCTGGTTCTTCCTGTCTGAAGAGAAAGCTCAAAAGGCTTAATTCACTCTATAAGAAAAGACCCTTTCATAGGGTCTTTTTTTATGTTCTCAATATTACCTAGATACTGTCTTAATCACATTTATAGTTAAGCGGTTAATCATATGTTTTTTGATTTAGCTGAAATCAAATTATTTATATAAGCATAAGCTTCTTAGTGTAATGACAAACAAATACCAACAAACAGCATGATAAAAAATTGCATAATTAAATTTAAGTGAATTTTCACATCTTGATAGCAAAATCATCAATCCTTGCTACACTGTCTCAATTATGGAGGAATTTGGTGATGAACATTCTTGAAAATCCTAAACTTATCCATATATTACACTTATATTCTTTTATTTGTTTTCAGCCTGAAAATACTTAAACTCCTAGTTCAATTTTTGTCTAAATTTATATTTTTGAGATTCAGTTTATATGCAGATTTACTTGGCACGAAATAATCAACAAGCTGGCCCATATACGCTCGAGCAATTAAATCAGATGCTTGCCAACCAACAGGTACTTCTGACTGATTTGGCTTGGCATCAAGGTATGACCGAATGGAAAGCTTTAGGTGAACTCACCCAAGGGAAACTGATCTATCAGCCTGAAGGCTATGTAGCACCAGAAACGCCAGCGACACCAGTCTATCAGGCTCCACAGAACACAAATGAGTCAAGTACAGACCATCTTCGTGCCCGCAGTTCTCAAAATGTTGCAGCAAAAAAAGAACTGGCGAGTATTCCAAGCCGTATTTTAGCCAAGATTGTGGATCTGCTTTTATGGCTGCCTGCGACGTTTATTTTGACCGCATTTTTTACTCCTGAACAGGAAACCCAGTTTGCACAACTGAACCAGGAGTTTATGAATGTGATGTTAAGTAGTGACGCTGACCCTGCTCTGGCACAGCAACTACAAACTCAGATGTTTGACATGTTTTCACAACAGGCATGGATTGCGACTGCAATTTACCTGGTGATCATGCTCGCTATTCAGGCCTTTCTGATTGCCAAATCGGGTCAAAGTATCGGTAAAAAACTGACTAAAATTAAGATCGTAGATGCCGAGACTGGTGAAAAAACCAGCTTGATGCGCGCCTTCACTATTCGCAGTGTATTCTTTATTTTCCTGAATATTATCTTCATGCCACTCAGCACAATCATTGACTGGGCGTTCGGTTTAGGGCAAAAACGTCAAACCGTGCACGATAAACTGGCAAAAACCCAAGTCGTTAAACAATAATTAGTTCTGCCATAAAATGGGATGTTTTGGCATCCCATTTTCCTACATAACTTTGAAATTACAATAAAATTCCTATAAATATTCTTGAAACCCGACCAACAAAATCAGTTTTTATTACAGTCATTTAAAGCACCTTTATATATAGCTTAGTTTGGCAATATCAGGCATAATGCCCTACAACGTAGCGGTGTATTATGATTAGAAGGGTGTTTTGTAAAAAACGGCCTCTTTTATCATGCGACACTTTAATCGCTATCCCATATTAAATTAGGGAATGGGACTCTTCACCGAGGTTGTAAAATGAGACAAACGATTTTAGCTGTATTGTCTTTATCAACGATGGCTGCACTTTTAACAGGGTGTGGTGGTGATCTAGTACTTCTGAACTCTAAGGGTCCAGTTGCTGAAGGCCAAAGTAGCCTGATGATGACTGCGATTTACTTAATGCTGTTGGTGGTAATTCCATCAATTATCATGGCATTATGGTTCGGTTGGAAATATCGTGCATCGAATAAAGACGCAGACTATAAACCTACATGGGCACACTCTACTGCGATTGAAATTGTAGTTTGGGGTATCCCTGTCATTATTATTGGTATTTTAGCTTGGTTAACTTGGTGGGGTTCCCACAAGTACGACCCATACCGCCCACTTGAGGCAGATAAAGCACCATTAACAGTTCAGGTTATTGCTGAACAGTTCAAATGGATCTTCATCTACCCAGAACAAAACATTGCGACTGTAAACGAAATTCGCTTCCCAGAGAAAACTCCGGTAAGTCTTCGTTTGACTTCTAACTTCACGATGAACTCATTCTTCATCCCTGCGTTAAGTGGTCAGATCTATGCAATGGCGGGTATGCAAACTCACCTGAACTTAATGGCAGACGAAACTAGCCCAGCTGAAGGCTACCGCGGTTTCTCTTCTAACTATTCAGGCTATGGCTTCTCACAAATGCGCTTCCGTGCACATGCTGTGACTGATGCTCAGTTTGCTGAATGGGTAGCTGCAGTTAAAGCAGGTAACGGTACTTCAGTAAATCCAGAAGCAGTTCAAAAAACTGTTTTAGACCAAGCTGAATTTGCAAGCTTGCGTGACGGTAACCGTGGTAAACACCAAATCGAAGCGATTATTGCAAAAGCTACGACTCCTGAAGAGAAGGCTGCTGCTGAAGCAATGAAGCCTTACCCAACTAAGCCACATCCAGTGACTTACTACTCTTCTGTTGAGCAAGGTTTGTTTGAATCTGTGATCAATAACTACATGAGTAACTATCACGGTGCTGATCACTCAGCGTCTTCTGTTGCTCACCAGGAAGCAGCTGCTTCTGAAGCACATGTAGATGTTGAACATGCGACTGCTTCTCAAGGGGAATAAGACATGAGCTTATTAGGTAAGTTAGGTCCAGATGCAATTCCTTACGATCCAATCGTATTGGTCACTGTTGCAGCTATGATCTTAGGTGGTATCGCAGTTGTTGCAGGTATCACTTACTTCAAAAAATGGGGCTACTTGTGGAACGAATGGTTCACATCTGTAGACCATAAAAAAATTGGTATCATGTATATCTTCGTATCGATCGTCATGCTTTTGCGTGGTTTCGCCGATGCGATCATGATGCGTCTTCAGCTGTTCCTTGCTAAAGGTGGCGGCGAAGGTTACTTACACCCTGAACACTACGACCAGATCTTTACTGCTCACGGCGTAATCATGATCTTCTTCGTGGCAATGGGTCTTGTTGTTGGTTTGATGAACATCTCTGTACCGCTTCAAATCGGTGCGCGTGACGTTGCATTCCCATTATTGAACTCTTTAAGCTTCTGGCTATTTGCTGGTGCTGCGGGTCTAATGATGGTTTCACTTGCGCTTGGTGAGTTCGCTGCGACTGGTTGGATGGCTTATCCTCCACTGTCTGGCATTGAATACTCTCCTGGTGTTGGTGTTGACTACTACATCTGGGCGCTTCAGGTTTCAGGTCTTGGTACACTTCTTACTGGTGTTAACTTCTTCGTTACCATCATTAAAATGCGTGCGCCTGGCATGAAACTTATGGACATGCCAATTTTCACTTGGACAGCTCTTGTAACTGCGGTTCTGATCGTTGCAACATTCCCAGTATTAACTGCGACGATTGCAATGCTTTCTCTTGACCGTTACTTCGGTTTCCACTTCTTCACAAACGACTTAGGCGGTAGCCCAATGTTGTACGTGAACTTGATTTGGACTTGGGGTCACCCAGAAGTATATATCTTGGTATTACCAGCTTTTGGTATTTACTCAGAAGTTACTGCGACGTTCTCTCGCAAAACGTTGTTCGGTTACAAATCAATGGTGTACGCAACTGTAGCAATTGGTGTTCTTTCACTGGTTGTTTGGGTTCACCACTTCTTTACCATGGGTGCAGGTGCCAACGTTAACGCGTTCTTCGGTATCATGACCATGATTATTGCGATTCCTACTGGTGTGAAAATCTTCTCTTGGTTGTTCACCATGTATAAGGGTCGTATTACCTATACAACACCAATGCTATGGACACTTGGCTTCCTTGTGACTTTCGGTATCGGTGGTTTAACAGGTGTATTAATGGCAGTTCCACCAGCGGACTTCCTTGTACACAACTCTTTATTCTTGATCGCTCACTTCCATAACGTAATTATCGGTGGTGTAGTGTTCGCGATGTTCGCAGGTATCATCTTCTACTGGCCGAAAATGTTCGGTTGGAGACTGAATGAGACTTGGGGTAAAGCAGCATTCTGGTTCTGGTTCTTCGGTTTCTACTTTGCATTCATGCCACTTTATATCCTTGGTTTCATGGGTATGACTCGTCGTTTGAATACATATGACAACCCAGAGTGGGATCCGTACTTAGCAATTGCTTTCTTCGGTTCTGTACTTATCGCGATCGGTTTATTCTGTTTCGTTATGCAAATCGTGGTTGGTTTCCTACAACGCGATCAACGTCTAGATTTGACTGGCGATCCATGGGATGGTCGTACGCTTGAATGGGCTACATCTTCTCCTGCTCCGTTCTATAACTTTGCTCATCTTCCAAAGATCAATGGTATTGATACTTTCTGGATCGAGAAAGAAAACGGTGTTGCTTATGCAAAACCTACGAAGTACGAAGATATCCATATGCCGACTAACCGTGCTGCTGGTTTCATTATCGCAATGTTCATCACTGTTATGGGCTTCGCGTTAATCTGGCACATCTGGTGGTTAGTAGCGGTTACTTTCGTAGCAGCTATCATTAGCTTCATCGTGTCTTCTTTCACCAAGAAAGTGGATTACTATGTTCCTGCTGCTGAAGTTGAGCGTATTGAAGGTGAACGTTATGCGATCCTTGAAAAACACTTGAAGAAGGACTAAGACCATGGCTGAAGTACTTCATCACGATAACCACGGACATGATGAGCATCATCATCATCACGATGATACCGACATCACTGTCTTTGGTTTCTGGACTTACTTGATGAGTGACCTTATCCTTTTCGGTACACTCTTCATTGCATTCGCTGTTTTAAGTAGCCACGTTCCATTAGGCACTCCAAGCGCGCGTGATCTGTTTGGTGATTCATTAGGCTTCGTTTTAACTGAAACGTTTGCCCTCTTGATCTCTTCCGTAACTTTTGGTTTTGCCGTTCTAGCTGCCTACAAGAAAAACGTTGGTCAGGTTCTTACCTGGTTAGCGATCACTTGGTTATTCGGTGCTGCCTTCATCGGTATGGAACTTTATGAGTTCAATCATTTAGTTCATGCTGGTCATGGCCCTAGCACTTCTGCGTTCCTGTCTTCGTTCTTTACGCTGGTAGGTACGCACGGTATCCACGTGACTTCAGGTTTGGTATGGATGATCGTGTTAATGATTCAAATCAAGAAATATGGTTTGACTCTACCTAACACTCGTCGTCTTGCGTGCCTAAGCTTGTTCTGGCACTTCCTTGACATCGTATGGATCTGTGTATTCAGCGTAGTTTACTTGATGGGAGTTCTATAATGAGTCATGATCATAACGCTGCTGGCGAATCACACGGTAACATGAAGCAATATACTGTTGGCTTCATCCTGTCTGTTGTCCTTACTGTAATTCCATTCGGTATGGTCATGGCAGGTGGTTTTAGCCGCGGTATCTTGATTACTGCTATTGCAATTACTGCAGTCGCTCAGATTCTTGTGCAATTAATTTACTTCTTGCACATGAACTCTTCTTCAGAGCAACGCTGGAACGTAATTGCATTTGTGTATACCATCTTAACCATCGCTATTCTTTTAGTGGGTTCTGTATGGATCATGAACTACCTGCACTACAACATGATGATCTAAACTGGTTGTCATGCTGAAAAAGTATTTATTCCTGACTAAGCCAGGAATTCTCTTCGGTAACTTTGTTACCACTTTGGGTGGCTACTTCGTAGCCACTCAAGGTTCTGTAGATTTCCTTCTCCTGCTTCTTACCCTTATTGGTACTACTCTAGTAGTGGCATCAGGATGCGTGGTCAATAACGTTATTGATCAGGACATCGACCAAAAAATGCAGCGCACTCAAAATCGCGCACTTGTCAAAAAAACCATATCTGTACCTGTTGCTCTCGCCTTTGCTTTTGTATTGGGTCTGATCGGTTTTGGCATTTTATGGTTCTGGGTAAATGCATACGCTTTCCTATTCGCAGTTATTGGTTTTGTCGTATACGTTGGTTTTTACAGCTTATGGACAAAACGAACAACTATTCACCAAACACTGGTAGGCAGTATTTCTGGCGCAGCACCGCCTGTGATCGGCTATACCGCAGTTGCAAGCCAGTTTGACCTGGGTGCCCTACTGATTTTTCTTGGGTATGCACTCTGGCAAATGCCTCATTCATGGGGAATTGCAGTTTACCGTTTTGAAGATTACAAAAATGCAGGCATTCCAATTCTGCCTGTCGCCCGTTCAATTCGACGCACCAAGATCGAGTCTTTGATCTACGTGATATTGTTCGGAATCACCATGAATGCTTTATTTGTTTATGGTTATGCAAACTGGATCTATCTGGTGATATTGAATCTGATGACGCTTTACTGGATCTATCTCAGTATTCAGGGCTTTAAAGCTGAAGATGATCAGGCATGGGCAAAACAGTATTTCATGTTCTCGGTCAAACTGATTACCGTGATCAGTATTATTTTCAGTTTTACTTCTACTGCCCCACAGAATCCAATCATATTTTTTTAAGAAGATAGAGTTTTACTCTATCTTTTTTATTTCTCCTGCTAAATACCTAATTCCTTTCAAGCTTACTTAAAGTAACTTTGTTTCTTCTAGAAATTTCCCTCTTGTAAATTTTTCATTTGTTTCCATACCTACTTAAACATTCATCATCTGGCAAGATTTGCTTGTATTTCAGCCCCAAAACCACTAAACTTCACGCTTCGCATATTATGCGACACAACCAAGGTTGTGACTCCTTGCTTCAATTTCACTTAAATTGGGGCTGTTTAAACCGTAAGGAGCTGACAATGCGTCACTACGAAATCGTACTATTGGTACATCCAGACCAAAGCGATCAAGTTGTGGGTATGGTAGAACGTTACCTAACTCACATCAAAGAAGCTGAAGGTCAAATCCACCGTCTTGAAGACTGGGGCCGTCGTCAATTGGCTTACCCAATCAACAAGATCCACAAAGCTCACTACATTCTGATGAATGTTGAGTGTGGTCAAACTACTCTTGATGAGCTAGAAGAATTGTTCCGTTATAACGATGCAATCATTCGTAGCCTTATCATCCGTCGTGAAAACGCTATCACTGAAGAGTCACTATTGGCTAAGAGTGCTGAAGAAAAACGTGCGCGTAAAGCTCAACGTGAAGAAGCACAACAAGCTCAAGACTCTGCTGAAGCATAAGGAGAACCTAACATGGCACGTTTTTACCGTCGTCGCAAGTTCTGCCGCTTTACAGCTGAGAACGTTACGTACATCGACTACAAAGATATCGACACTTTAAAACAGTACATCACTGAAAACGGCAAGATTGTTCCTAGCCGTATTACAGGTACTAAAGCTCGTTACCAACGTCAGCTAGCACTTGCTATCAAACAAGCTCGCTACTTGTCTTTGATCCCTTACACTGACAATCATAAGTGAGGTTGAGCTGTGGATATTATCTTATTACAACGCATTAAAAACCTTGGTAAACTTGGTGATAAAGTTTCAGTTAAAGCTGGTTACGGCCGTAACTACTTGATCCCTCAAGGTAAAGCAGTTGCAGCTACTGAAGCTAACACTGCTGCTTTTGAAGCTCGTCGTGCTGAACTTGAGAAACAAGAAGCTGAAGTATTAGCTGCTGCTCAAGCACGTGCTGACCAATTGAACGAAGTTAACATCGTAATCACTGCGAAAGCTGGTGATGAAGGTAAACTGTTCGGTTCAATCGGTACTCGTGACATCGCTGACGCGTTGACAAATGCTGGTCTTACAGTTGACCGTGCTGAAGTTCGTCTTCCAAATGGCGCGCTTCGCAACACTGGTGAATTCAACATCGCAATCCAATTGCACCATGATGTTGCTGCAGAAGTTCTGGTTACTATCGTAGCTGAGTAATTTCTCACCGAAAAAAGGGCATGCTTTGGCATGCTCTTTTTTTATCTCTAAAAAATATAATCTGCTCAAGCTCAACAGTAGAAAATTCAATTTATTCTTCGTGTTCACAAAAAATTGCACTTCGCATTTTGGATCAGACCGCGTATCATTTCATCTCGTAGTGAATAAACCTTATTCATCTCCGACAATATTTAACCATTGTATTTAAAATCAGGGATTTATATGTCACAGGCGAATGCCAGCAAAAAGGCACCTACCGCTAAACCAGAAATTGTTGCTGATACCCAACTTAAGGAGTTCCGTACTCCCCCGCACAATTTAGCGATTGAACAGGCTGTACTTGCTGCCCTTATGACTGTGGCTGAATCTTTTGAACAAGTCGGCGATGTGCTGACTGAAAATGATTTTTATGCGACCCGGCATAAATATATTTTCCGTGCCATTGAACAGCTTTCTAAGGAAAACTCGCCTTATGATGCAGTACTGGTTCATGACTGGCTGATCAAGCAGAACTTACTCGATGCGGTCGGTGGTGAAGAATATTTAATGCAGCTGATGGCTGATTCGCCTTCGAGTTTCTATAACCTGGAAACCTATGCCGGCAAAATTAAAGAGTTCTCTACTTTACGTAGCATGATCAAGGTCAGCTCTGAAATTTTACAGAATGCCTATGACACTAAAGGCCGTCCGGTGAGTGAAATTCTGGATCTGGCTGAAACCAATATTTTCTCGATTGCCGAACAACATAACAACAATGCCAAGGCTCAAGGCCCAAAAGCGATTAATACCGTTGTAGCTGATGTATTCGATAAGCTAAATGAACTCTCTCAGCTTGAAGGTTCAATTACTGGTCTAACCACCGGTTTTGTGGAACTGGACAATAAAACCTCCGGTATGCAGGCCGGCGATTTAATTATTGTCGCAGCCCGTCCCTCTATGGGTAAAACCACCTTTGCCATGAACCTGGTCGAAAGTGTGCTGTTTAACAACAACCTTCCTGCGCTGGTCTATTCGATGGAAATGCCAGCGGATTCGATTGCGATGCGTTTGATTTCGTCATTTGGCCGTGTACATCAGGGTCACTTACGTGCTGGTAAAATGGACAGTGATGAATGGTCAAAAGTGACCAGTACCATTGTGCATTTACAGGAAAAGCATCTTTATATTGATGATTCCTCAGCACTACCACCAACTGAGGTACGTGCGCGTGCGCGTCGTATTGCCAAAATGCATGGCGGTAAGCTCGGTTGTATCATGGTCGATTATCTTCAGTTGATGAAAGTGCCGGGTATGGGTGATAACCGTGTAGGTGAGATCTCGGAAATTTCTCGAAGCTTAAAAGCCTTGGCTAAAGAGATGCAGTGCCCTGTGATTGCCTTATCACAGTTGAACCGTTCTCTAGAGAACCGTCCAAACAAACGCCCGGTGATGTCTGACCTTCGTGAATCTGGTGCGATCGAACAGGATGCCGACTTGATCATGTTTATTTACCGTGACGAGGTTTATAACAAGGAATCGAAAGAAGCCGGCACTGCCGAGATTATTATCGGTAAACAGCGTAATGGTCCAATTGGTACCGTACGTCTGGCATTTGAAGGTCAATATACCCGTTTCAGTAACCTCTCTCCTGAGTTCTATGCCCAGTATGATGATGAAGAGTAAGTATTCAAGTTTGATCTGAGTGTAGAAAAGAGGCCGAAATGGTCTCTTTTTTATTTAGAATGCTTGCTGTGCATGAAATTATATAAATGAGCATGTCCATTTATAGTAGATAGGTCTACAATATTCACAATTTTGAAATGACCGCTTTTGTTTTCACAATCCTGTTATTTCTCTCCCTGTTTTGTGTGTTCCACACGATATTATTTTTGTCATCCCGCAGGAGTATCTAGGGTGCGCCAAGCTACAGTTTATATTGACAGTGAAGCACTGCAATATAATTTAAACCGTGTCAAACAACTTGCCCCAACCGCTAAAATCGTCAGCATGGTCAAAGCCAATGCTTACGGACATGGAGTTAAAGACTGCTTAGCAGCCTTAAAAGATAGTGATGCCTTTGGTGTCGCCTGTCTGGAAGAAGCGCTGGAAATTCGTGAACTCGGCTACCAGCAACCCATTACGCTGATCGAAGGCATTTTCTCTGCAGATGAAATGCAGGTTGTGATCGATCAGAATATTGAAGTCATTGTGCATCATCAGCCACAACTGGATTGGTTACTGGCAAATAAAGAAGCCTATATTGCGAAAGGCTTAAAAGTTTGGGTAAAACTCAACAGCGGTATGAACCGTCTTGGTTTTAAAATTGATGTGATTAAAGATGTGATCAATCAACTAAAAGCAGAAGGTTTTACCTGCGTGCTGGCGATGCACTTTGCCAATGCTGATGCGGAACATCCACTCAATGAACAGCAAATCCAGCAGTTCCTTGAAGTGAAAAATGACTGCGCACCTTTAATGGGTTCTTGCTGTAATTCAGCTGCGATCTATAAATATCCAGAATTGCATTTTGACTTTGTGCGTCCAGGTATCATGCTTTACGGCGCGACTCCATTTGCAGACAAAACTGTACATGATCTGGATCTAAAACCAGTGATGACTTTCACAGCTGAAGTCATTGCACTAAACAACATCAAAGCGGGCGAACATGTCGGCTATGGTTCTACTTTCACTGCTGATCAAGATATGACTTTAGCCATTGTTTCTATCGGTTATGGTGATGGTTATCCACGTGCTTTCCCGAAACAGAACTATGTAGCGATTCATGGTCAGCAAACCCGTGTGATTGGCCGTGTGGCAATGGACATGATTGCCATTGATGCAACTGGTCTCAATCTGGAATTAGGTACTGAAGTCGAACTATGGGGCAAATCCCGTCTGGTTGATGATGTAGCTGAAGCCAATGGCACCATTGGTTATGAATTACTTTGCCGCATGTCTGCCCGCCCGGTACGCAAACTGGTTTAAAGAAAAACTAGCCAAAAATAAAAAAGCCCAATATAAATTGGGCTTTTTTATACGGTCAGTATTTAAGCTAATTTTTGCTCTTCATTTTCGATTAATGACAGTTCAAATAGTAAGGCATCTACTTGTTCCTGGTTAAAATCGCATGGTGTAAAAACTTCAAATCCCATCTCTTGGCAGAATTGTTGAATGGAACTGCGTTTAGAAATATATTTCATTGACCAGTCGCCAAAAGTACGCTGCTCAATCTCTTTGGTTTCAAACAGTTTAATATTTTTATGGCGTGGATCTTTAGACAGTCTCTCTGTCAGTAAAGCTTTTAAAACCAGACATTCCCCTTCCAGGCACTGGAAAAAATGTCCATCAGCAAAATAAAGCACCCCTGTTATTTGATTAGAATGATTAAAATCACGTGCTTCTTTAAGGATATCCGTTAAATCTTGAAGTAAGTCGGCTTTGGACGAGGTACTTTCACTGGCGTAACAAAATTGGTACATGCGGCTAACCTCTATTCTTATCTATGCAATATCGTATAAAAGTTAGCACTGTATACTAAACGGTCAATTTTTACTAATTCTTATAAGAAAAACTTATTTTCATTTTTATAAATATTATAAGAAATAATCATTCGATGGTGTAGGTAATTCCGCCAAGCCTTTCTTTAAAGTTTCTGACCACTGTCGACTGATATCCGTAAAATACTCATCGTCTTCGGCAATACGTTTACCTTTCGGCATCATCAAGCTGTCTTTTTTATAGACAAGTACATCCAGTGGCATTCCGACCGATACATTTGAACGCAAGGTAGAAGCAAAAGAAATCAAAGAACAACGTAATGCCTCATCGAGTGGCATATCATAGGTCAAGGCACGATCCAGAATCGGCTTACCATATTTACTCTCACCAATCTGGAAATATGGCGTATCCCGTGTCGCACAAATAAAATTACCTTGCGGGTAGATATGATAAAGCTGCATTTCCTGATTTTTAATCTGGCCGCCGACCAGAAAATTACAATAGTAAGTACTTTGTTCTAAACTATCATCCGTCACATTGGCAATTACTTTTTTAAGCGTATTGCCTACCAGTTCTGCAACATCAAACATGGTTGGCAAACTCAGGATATTCGGTTCCTGCCTGAGTTCTAACTGATTTCTGATATGTCCGATCACTGCCTGTGTTGTTGCCAGGTTTCCGGAGGCCTGGAGTACGATAACGCGTTCCCCATCTACCCCAAAGGTATATAATTTTCGAAAAACCGAAATGTGATCCACACCAGCATTGGTGCGTGTATCACTGATAAATAGCATACCTTGCTCTAAACGAAGGGCACAACAATACGTCATTTTTTGTCCTTATTAATAAATTAACATCCTAGTACCTGGACGATGGAATACATGGATTCCTCACCGCCTTCTTCTCTTACACCACGTACCGGTGCAACATCCCAATAGTCGCGTCCCACCGCAACATAGACATGCGCACTAGGCGTAAATAACAGGTTACTCACATCAAAACAGTACCATGCCTGTTCAATAAATACCTCAGCCCAAGCATGACTCGCCAGATGTGAGGCATTCTGTGCATAAAGATAACCTGATATATAACGTGATGGTAAACCTAAATGTTTACACATGGCGATAAAAATATGACTGTGATCCTGACAGACGCCCTGACGTGCTTCAAAAGCATCAATCGCAGAACCCTGTACCGTAGTACTATTTGATATATAAGGAACATGTTCGAGTACGGCTTGGGCCAAGCTGATTAAATGTTTACGAGTTAGTGCTGGAACATGCTGCTCTGCAAAATCCTTCATCTCTGCATTGCATTTTGTGGCTTCAGTCGGCTGTAAAAATAGATATGGATTTAAGGAATCATTTAAGCCCTGCTCATGTGCAAGATTTAGCTCAACGATGCCTTGTGCCATGATCATCAGGCTATGATAGGATTCACGCTGTGTACTGGTCATCCAGAGATTTTTAAAGGCATCATGCCGAATCACTTTCTGACCCGGTACACTGACATCCCAATAATGCACCTTCTGATGTTCATTGGTGGAAGGCATCATTTTGATGTACTGAATACTGTTCCTCACCTCGGCTGTGTACGTGTATTGCGTTTGGTGATTCACCATCAATTTCATACATCAGCCTCGAACAAGCGATGAATATGATCACTAAACTGATAAAACTGCTTCAGATCAGGTGCAGCACGTAACTGTGTCCAGTATTGCTTTACACTGCCCCAGCCAATCTCACAGAGCGTATCCACAATATAATCAATTTTACATAAGGTACGGGTAGTATCCTCACCGAGACGTAACTGCTGATCAAGCTGTTCCAGACATTGGCCCAGACTGAAAAACAGAAATACATCTGATGATTCTGCTTCCAGAATTTCAGCACAATCTGTCACGACATCGCAGATATAACCGGCATTCTGATCCGCAGTTTTAATCAGTTTCAGCAATTCGGAATAGGCTTTGCCAGACAATACACCACGCAATTCCTGAATATTGTCTTTTGCCACCTGAAACTGCTGGGTAAATGAAGTCGGCTGGGTACTATCCAGAACCAGCTCATTTAATGAACTGGCATCAAACGCAGGCAAACAGAAAGCATGTGCATAAGCCACAGCGGCTTCATCATCTAAAAATGGAAAATGCGAACATAAAAACTGGGTACGAGATAAATAACGGCCTAACCAAAAAATATGTTGCGCATTGGTATTTAACAAAACCATGACGTTATCCTTCTTTGGAATGTTATGAATGTAAGTTGTCGACTACCCAAGTATCTTTGATCCCGCCGCCTTGCGATGAGTTGACCACCAGTGAGCCTGCCTGCATGGCTACCCGGGTCAGACCACCTGGCACAATTTCAGTGCGGTAAGGTGAGCTCAAGACAAAAGGACGCAGATCAATATGTCGTTCAGCAATACCAAAATTGCTTAAAGTCGGACTGACCGACAAATCCAAAGTTGGTTGCGCAATATATAAATGCGGCGCAGCTAAAATCTTATCTCTGAAAATATCAATATGCTGTTGAGAGGCTTGTGGCCCAATCAGCATGCCGTAACCGCCAGAACCTTGTGCTTCCTTGACGACCAGCTGATCCAAATTTGCCAATACATAGTCCAGATCTTCCGGATGACGGCATTGGTAGGTTGGAACATTATTTAAAATCGGTTTTTCACCCAAATAAAAATGAATCATTTTATCGACATAAGGATAAATCGATTTATCATCTGCCACACCTGTACCCGGGGCATTTGCGATTACAACATTGTGCTGTAAATAGGCGGACATTAAGCCCGGAACACCCAAAGTACTGTCTGGTTTAAAGCACAGTGGATCAAGATAGGCGTCGTCGACTCTTCTATAAATAACATCAACCTGTTGACGCCCACGTATTGTTTTTACATAAACCTTCGAGTTCTCAACAAAAAGATCACGTGATGTCACTAAAGGCACATTCATCTCCCTTGCAAGGCAAGCGTGTTCATAGTATGCACTATTGAAACGACCCGGGGTCAAAACCACAATGAATGGATTATCGGTATAAGCATTTTCCGCCAGAATTTCTTTTAAGAGTTTTGGATATTGTTCAATACCGGCAATATTGGATTGCTCAAACACTTTTGGCATTAACTTCTGGCTGATCTTGCGGCATTCCAGCATATAAGACACCCCAGATGGCGTTCTCAGGTTATCTTCCAGTACATAAAATTCACCTTTGGAATCCCGGATAATATCAATCCCGCTAATCTGGCTATAGATACTGCCTTTCAAATGATGCTGGTACATATGTGGCTGATACGCTTCATGGGTGAGCACCTGAAGCTCAGGGACAATATTGGCTTTAAGAATATCCTGCTGATGATAAATATCATGCAGAAACAGGTTTAAGGCTTGAACACGCTGTGCTGAACCGAGTGCCACCATATTCCACTGTTTACGGGCAATCACCCGGGGAATTACATCGAAAGGAATAGTCCGCTCAGTGCCCTGCTCATCGCCGTATACGGTAAATGTAATACCGTCATAGAGAAAATGTTCTTTTGCCACTTCATTTAGCTGATTCAGTTCATCTAATGTATGCTGTGACAGCCATTCTTCAATTCGTTGACCTGCCTGGCTGTTCATCACCTGATGATTACGCATTTCATTGAAAAATTTCGAAGAAATCTCTTGGTATAAAAAATGCGGACTGTGCTTAATTGAAATATTGAGTGCTGTAGTATCTGTAAAATTTTTGCTTAAATCTGCTGCAGTATGATTTTCTACTGTTGTAATAGTATTTGTATCCTGGCTTTCTTTTAGCATACAAACCTCGTCATTGTAATCTATTATAATAAAATCAGAGCAATATCCATGCCATGACATCCATTTCGAAGTCTGTATTAACCCAGCAAAGTGCCTATTCACTCAATATCATTTTTCACCAAGATGTTTACGGATTGTAGGACAATTGTTGCGCAGAATAACTTGCGAAAAAAATCCAGATTTCTTATTGTGGTAAGCTCATATTTAATTTGTTTCCACTGATTGCCAGTAAAAATACATTATGTCAGCACAAGAAAAAGAAACCTCCAACAGCCTTTACCGCCAATGGCAAATCTTGTCGCGTCTTTCTACCGGCAAATGGATGGGAACCCGTGAACTCCAGGAAATCCTGAATCGTGAAGGGATCGAGATCAGTTTGCGTACCATTCAGCGTGATCTGAACCAGATTGCCCAGCGTTTTCCGATTGAAAGCAGTAAAACTACACCCCAGGGCTGGCGGTGGCGTTCAGATGCCCCGATTCAAAGCTTGCCGCACATGACCAGTTCACAAGCGGTAACCTTTATGATGGTGGAAGAACATTTGAAACATCTGCTGCCACCTAGTCTGATTGAAGAAATGAATCCCTGGTTTGATCTGGCTCGACGCAGCCTGTCTTCACAAAATAACGTACGACAATGGATTAACCGGGTCAGAATCGTGCCAGCTACCCAACCGCTTATTCCGCCTGTCGTTGATAAAACGGCCCAACAGGCGATTTACGAAGGCCTGTTACAGGACAAACAGCTGGAATGTGTTTATCAGGGTCGTGGTCATAATGGCGAAGAGAAAACCTATATTTTAAATCCGCTGGCATTAGTGCAAAAAGGTTCAATTATCTATCTGGTCTGTACCCGTCATGATAAATCGGATATTCAGACCTTTGCCCTGCACCGTTTTAAATCAGCAGAGGTGCTGAATTCTCGTGCCCTACACCCGGTAAATTTTGATATTGATGAATATATTGAATCTGGCGCTTTAGGATTCCGGGTCGATTTTAACCAGCCAACGGAAAATGTATTGCTTCAACTGAGCATGCCTGAATCTGATGCGCACTATTTTGAAGAAAGTCAGCTCAGCAAAGATCAAAAAATTGAAAAAATTGAAAATGGCATAGCCCTGATTAGCGCAACTGTGCCTTTTACCTCACAACTGGTTTGGTGGTTACGAAGTTTTGGCAATAAAATCAAAAATATCGAACCAAAAATAGTGGCAGATGCTGTTTATCAAGTAGAGGAAACTGATTCAGCTTCTTCCAAAGAGTAAAAAAGTCCCCATTTTGGGGACCTGATCAATTTATCATTTTATTTTTATTATTGCTCTGGTGGTCTGCTACTGAGCCAGTCTGCTTTCCTCTTGCCCCAGAAAACAGACCGGATGTGTCACATTAGAAATTAAAGAGTACGGCAGCATGAGCAAGCCAGCTCTGCATTATTAAAACGGATCGATTTTTTTGTCATAATTTACACTCCTACTGTGGGGGTAAAATCACTATAAAACGCTTAAGCCTGTTTTTGAAATAAAAAGAATGCATGCCTTTTGCACAATTTTTCCATAGAAGATTATTTGGAAAATTTATTATCTATCTAGAAGTCAGGTATAGCGGCCTACGCCCCATTTTCAGCAAGTTTATAAAATTAAAAAACAATTCTATGCTTGTATAAGCCAGGCAGCTCTGCACATTATTAAACGCTATCGTAGTGGAAATAGGAATTTAATTTCATAATGGCTAACCCTGCGCAATTAGTACGACACAAATTACTTAATACTTTCTTTTCACGGCATTCAGTCTGGTTTGCCTGCATCACCATCGCCGTTATTTTTACGATTTTTCATATCGGTTATGAGCCGCGCTATATTTATTATTTTATGCCGGCAACCTTAGTGAATACACTATGGATCGTTAGTATTCTGCTGAGCCTGCTAGGCCTATATGACGTCTTGCAGAACAGACATTCAATCTTAAAAAATTATCCGATTATGGGCCACTTCCGTTTTATCTTTGAAGAATTCCGCCCCGAAATTCGTCAGTATTTTATCGAAGCAGATCGGGATGCTTTGCCATTTTCACGTATGCAGCGTAGTCTGGTGTATCAACGGGCCAAAAATGAAAATTCAGATAAGCCTTTCGGCTCAATCATGAATGTCTATGAAGAAAACTATAAGTTTATTAGCCATTCCCTCACCCCTTGCCGACCTGCTGATCCAGAAACCTTTCGCATTCTGATCGGCAATGAACAATGTACCCAGCCTTATTCTGCTTCCATTTTGAATATCTCGGCTATGAGTTTCGGGAGTTTAAGTGCCAATGCGGTTCGGGCTTTAAATCTTGGTGCGCAAAAAGGCAAATTCTTTCATGATACCGGTGAAGGTAGTATCAGCCCTTATCATCTGGAACATGGCGGTGACATTGTCTGGGAAATTGGTAGCGGCTATTTTGGCTGCCGGACCTTAGAAGGTCAGTTTGATCCGGTAAAATTTGCAGAAAAAGCTAAGCTACCTCAGGTAAAGATGATTGAAATCAAGCTTTCACAAGGCGCCAAGCCTGGACATGGGGGGATTTTACCTAAAGCCAAGATTTCAGAAGAAATTGCTCAGATTCGCGGGATTAGCCGTGAACATGACTGTGTCTCACCTTCTGGACATCCGGCATTTAAAACCCCGATTGAAATGATGAATTTCATTCAACAACTACGTGAGCTTTCTGAAGGTAAGCCAGTCGGATTCAAGCTTTGTCTGGGTCAACCTTGGCAATTTATGAGTATGGTGAAAGCCATGCTACATACCAAAATTTATCCTGATTTTATTGTGGTAGATGGATCTGAGGGCGGTACCGGTGCTGCACCAATTGAATTGATTGACTATATGGGTACTCCTTTAAGAGAAGGTCTTTTGTTTGTGCACAATACCTTGGTCGGTGCAGGATTGAGAGACAAGATTAAAATTGGTGCAAGCGGGAAAATTATCAGTGCCTTTGATATTGCTAGTACCATGGCACTTGGAGCTGACTGGGTTAATTCAGCGCGCGGATTCATGTTTGCAGTCGGATGTATTCAGGCTCAAAGTTGTCATACCAATCAATGCCCTGTGGGAGTCACTACTCAGGATAAAGAGCGTCAAAAAGCCCTGCATGTCCCGACTAAGGCCGAGCGAGTATTTTATTTCCATAAAAATACAATGCATGCCCTGTCTGAGCTAATCGCTTCAGCAGGTTTAAAACATCCTTCTGCTATTAAACCGCATCATCTGGCACAGCGAATCAGCAATCATGAAATCAAGAACTTTGCCCAGATTCATTTCTGGCTTAAAGAAGGTGAATTATTACATTGCGAAAATAAAGATGAGGAAAATTTCTATTTCCGTATGTGGAATATGGCCAAATTGGAAAGTTTTTAGACTTAGAATAAGTGAAATTTAATCGAGTTAGAAAAGAAAAAGGCGTTTACTAAAACGCCTTTTTTTAATTGAGAGTGTCACAGTCTAATAATAGGTCTTACTGCCATGCGCATGTAAAAAGGCTGGAATTAAACCTGTGAGTGCTGCACGGATATCCGCGCGTTCATTAATCAATTGATGTGAACCTTCTTCCAGCATTAACAAAGTTTGCAGGCGGAACTTGCGACGGATAAATTCAATATTATAACGCCAGTCCACTGTCTGATCCTGAGCACCTTGAGCTAACCAGACAGGGATTCGGCAAGCTGGACGTGCTTCCATTTCCAGCATCCAGCGTGACATCGCCAGAATCCAGTCCATGCCCATCATGCGGGGTTGCAAAGGATCTTTAAGTCGGATAAAACGCAGAAATTCAGGATTATGGTTATTACGGCGGAAATGACGCGGTACTTCACGCTTGATCCGGCTAATAATGCCGAGACCGAGCGGATTATGCCACCAGGCAGTTTTAGCTGGACGAATCAACGGTGACAATAACAGCACGCGATCTACAAACGGATTTTCGCGTCGTTCTGCAAATTCGAGCAAATGATGCATCCAGATCGCACCACCGGTACTTTGTCCAATGCCAACCCAAGGTTTAGGTAATTGCTCGGCATGCTTCACATAACGATATACCGCATGCAGAACCTGCTGGTAATGATCAAAATTCTGGATACTGGCAGATGAACCATCACTCAGACCATGCCCCGGCAGATCATAGGTCAGGACACTAAAGCCCTGTTCCAGCAACTCACGTACGATCGGCTGATAAATTCCGCTATGTTCCAGATATCCATGTAATAGAAACGCCGTTCCCTGAATTTTGTCAAAACGGGTATTTTCTAGATTAGGTGTAAATACTTGCACATGCAGTTTAAACAGCGGCATCTGTACATAGCCCTGCCAATGCTTGCAATCCAGTAAATCAAAACCATACAGTCTGCGATAAGACAACAGATCAATAGTGGGCTGGTCATCCCTATTCAGGTTTAAGGGCTGTAAAAGCTGTGGCGTTGTTTCCCTGCTTGGCACAGGTAAATCCAGCTGTTTCAGGATGGTCGGGTTTAAAAACGGAATATCAGACATTAAGGCACCTCCCGACAGTCACTGGAGCCAAACCACATATCGCGGATAGTGGCCAGCATTTCATAATTGGCACGGCGACTATGATCATAATTTTGTCGACTTGGACGCCAACGGGTCAAGGACTTCGGCATCGGTGCTTCCACTGGAATCGTTTGAATACCATTCAGTGCAAACAGACGACGGGTACGCGGCATATGATAACGGTCGGTAATCAGAATCACAGTCGGTGCCCCACCTTTTTTTTGCAATAATAACGAGCTGAAACGGGTATTTTCACAGGTATTCATGCTGCGGTCTTCAAGCAATTTGGCATCGACATTGTAATTTTGTAACCAGCGCTGCATATACGGCGCTTCCACACCACTCAATACGATCGGTAACTGATACTGTTTTTCAACTGCGAGTGTGGTTTCCAGACGCAAACGCGTATAGTCATTGACCACAATATCCTTACCATTTTCATGTAAAGTTAAACCACCACCTAAGACCACAATGGCATAAGGTTTAGACTGATTGACCGGTTTCTGTTGCTGCTGTTCCTGCAGTAAAGCCAGATCTTCCTTGATTTCCTCTTTCGCTGTGACCTGTACGGCACTCGCTTCTTCATCTTCCAGAGGATGAGTCGTCAAGAATTCAATATATTGCTCAATGCGTTCCTTGTTTTCATTACTGTCCCATTCCAGCAGTTCGCGGACCTTCTGAGTCGGGTCAACGGCTTCCACAGGTTCTTGCTGAGACAATAAAGGCACTTGTGCAGGCTGGTTCTGTTCTGCTTTTTCTTCCTGCTGTTCACGCTGATGTTCTTCAATCATCTGTTGCAGTATCTTGTAGCGTGCCTGAATCAGCATCAGATTGGCAGAATGATTGTGCTGGATATCCTGCTCCATCACACGCAAATAAGCCTGACGGGCAATCCACTGATCAGAACCTGGTTCAAGCGTATCATCTTCACTTAGGGAAGCCATTTTCTGACTTTGTGCTGCGACTTCATTAATTTCAAAGGACACAAATCTGTTGAGTCCCTTAACCACGAGCTGAGAATAAAATGGCGAATAGATCAACATCACCAGACAGCCGAAAAATACAAACAGTCCTGCGACGATTTGTACTAAACGGACCATCCAATGGGTGTTTTTCATATACGTTATTTATCCTGATGAGATCGAATTAAGCCTTTACAATCAAATAATACCGGTTCAGGCTCGAGCATAATCTTGAATTTGTCCCAGACAGCCTGCTGTACTGCGCCATAGGCTTGACGGACATCCGTCAGAGAAGCATGACCATAGTTCACCAGAACCAGTGCCTGTTTATGGAACATGCCTACTGACCCAAGCTGTTTCCCCTTCCAGCCTGCCTGATCAATCAGCCAGCCTGCCGCCATTTTAACCTGATCATTGGCCTGTGGATAATGGGGCAAATTAGAAAAATGCACAGCAATTCGGTCAAAAACCTGTTGATTTACGATAGGATTTTTAAAGAAACTTCCCACGTTTGGAAATTCTTTAGGGTCAGGAAGTTTGCTCTGACGAATCCGGATCACCTGCTGCTGCAAGTTTTCTGCTGTGAGATTATCACCCACCGCTGCTTTAAGATCACCATAATTCAGTTTCAGATTTGCCTGTTTTAGTAATTTAAAAGTAACGTGTGTAATCACATAACGTGTTGGATCATCTTTAAAAATACTATGACGATAGGAAAAATGACAGTCTGAAGCAGGAATGGAATCAAATTTTTTCAGCTTACGGTCATAGACCTCTACCGCATGAATAAATTCGCCGACTTCGACACCATATGCCCCAATATTCTGCACTGGAGATGCGCCGACCAGTCCGGGAATCAGGGCCAGATTCTGTAGACCATAGAGTTTCTGTTCTGTCGTCCAGAGTACGAAGTCATGCCAAACTTGGCCCCCACCTACCCGCAGAAATTGATGCTGCTCATTTCCTTCCAGCATTTCAATGCCCTGGATATCCATATGCAGGACGAGAGCATCAATCTGTTCCGGCAATAACATATTGCTACCGCCAGAAAGAATCAGCACATTCAGTTGTTGCTGCTCAGCAAACTCCAGTGCAGCAATCAGATCATCAGTTGATTGGATCCGGCTGTAGTAAGCGGCAATCGCTTCGAGATTTAGCGTATTAAAAGGTTTAAGTTGAACCTGAGTCTGAATCTGCATGACTTAAACCTTTTCTGTTTGATGTTGTTTAAAAATTTCTACCCAGGCCCGACTGCTGGACTCACATTGGTTCAGGACACGCTCAAAACCATCTGCCCCGCCATAATATGGATCTGGCAAAGCCTGTTTTGGATAGTGCTGATCATGTTCACTCATTAAAGCAACCTGGGCACGCAGGCGTCCGAATTCTGCCTCTGCCTGATGCTGGAGCGCCTGAATATCTGCCAGATTTTCCAGATCCATCGCTAGAATCAGATCATAATCAATAAAATCATGGGTTTTGAGTTGACGCGCACGCAGGCCAGAAAGATCATAACCCCGTTTTAAGGCATGTTGCTGGCTACGCAAATCAGGTGCTTTCCCCGGATGGTAATTACTGGTTCCTGCTGAGTCGACCACAATATCGAGTTTCTGTTCATCACAATAATGTCTGAGTACCACTTCTGCCGTGGGAGAACGACAAATATTTCCCAAACAAACACATAACACCTTATATGGCGTTCTGGATGACATAAACAACCTCAGAGTTAATCATTTTCAAGATACTTATGTTAAGTTATTTACCTGATGAATCCTATATCACCGCCCCATAATAATTTTGTATTTGCGATAAAAATTAAAGGATAAAGACATGAATCGATTTCAGTTTCAAACCGTTCCCAACATCATCGCCGGCCTCGGCACGATTCAGGAATTATCCTCTATTCTCAAACAGGGCCGTTATCAGCGTGTTTTACTGGTCACTGACCCAGGTATGTTACAGCATCAATTACACCTGCCTATTCTGGAAATTATTGAAGATGCGGGACTGGATTATGCAATTTATTCCGATGTACAGGCCGATCCACCTGAGCATGTAGTGCTTGAAGCAGCAGATTTTGCCAAACAGGAAAATGTCGATATCGTGATTGGCTTTGGTGGTGGCAGCTCTATGGATGTCGCCAAGCTGATTGCAATCTTGAGTCATCCGTCACAGCACCAATCTTTGTCTGATCTGTATGGCGTAAATCAGGCTACTGGCCCCCGTTTGCCCTTGATTTTGGTTCCTACCACTGCAGGTACGGGATCTGAAGTTACTCCGATTTCAATTGTCACTACAGGTGAAACTACAAAAACCGGAATTGTGGCACCGATCCTGTTTGCAGATACTGCCATTCTGGATGCAACCTTTACCCAAAATCTGCCGCCCTTAATTACTGCTGCGACCGGCATTGATGCCATGGTCCATGCCATTGAAGCTTATACTTCTAAAATCAAAAAAAATCCCTATTCCGATATGCTGGCCAAGCATGCCTTAAAACTGTTAAATGCCAATCTGCAACGTGTGCTGGACGATGGTCAGGATCTGGACGCACGTCAAAACATGCTGGTCGGCTCGATGCTAGCAGGTCAAGCTTTTGCCAATGCACCAGTAGGTGCAGTGCATGCTTTGGCTTATCCATTAGGTGGACATTTCCATATTTCGCATGGACATAGTAATGCACTGGTATTAACTGAGGTGATGAAATTTAATACGCCGGATGCCAAATCGCTCTATGCCGAACTGATGTGCTGGTTAGATCCACAAAGCAAAGGCTGTCACGATGGCCTGACTGACCTGTTTATTGATCATTTTAATAACCATCTGGTGAAAAGTGGCTTAACCCTGAAACTCAAACAGTTAGGAATTCCTGAACATATGCTGATGATTATGGCGGAAGATGCCATGAAACAGAGCCGCCTGTTACAGAACAATCCACGTGAACTTACTCTGGAAGATGCTTACAACATCTATCAGGTGATCTATTAGATTTAGGATTATTTTCGACACAGCAGATCTAGCCACTACAAGTTATTTAAAAATATGAAAGCAGCTCTTAAACAACGCGAACATTATTCATTTTTTCTGCCGATACAGACTCGTTGGGCAGACAATGATCTGTATGGCCATGTCAATAATGTCACTTATTATAGCTATTTTGATACGGCCGCGAATGCCCTTTTGATTCAGGAAGCCGCATTTGATCCCAAATATTCTCCAATGATTGGACTGGTGGTCAGCTCGCAATGCCAGTTCAATCAGGAGCTGTCTTATCCGGAAATTATTGAGGTAGGTGTCGCCATAGAAAAAATGGGGAATAGTTCTCTCAGCTATGATCTGGCAATCTTTAAAATGAATTCTGATACGGCAGCCGCTCAAGGCAGTTTTGTGCATGTGTTTGTCGATCGCCACACACGAAAAAGCACCCCGATTCCAGCTGAAATGCGGGATGCTTTAGCGCGTTTTGTCTCAGCCTAAAATTATTTTATTTCAGCTGAATATTGTGCAATTCACCATCAAACTGTTCCAGCAAGTCACGTATAGCCGGTTCAGCATGCAGCAGCTCTTCTGCACGTTTAAAAGCGCGTACTTTACGTTCTTGCTGCATGGTATATGGCGTTAACTGCTCTACATCTTCAAACTTCACCTGGAAAATGGTCTGCGGCCATTGTTCCCGCAAAGCTGCTTCCAGATGATGTTGTAGCTGCGACAAAAGCGGCTGATAACGCTCTGGAATATGGAAGACCGATGCTGCATTAATCTGGCCGGTCATGATGCCATACTGAGCCAGTTCCTGAACTGCCGGAGATAACTGGCTATTACGGAACCAGAATTCCCATTTTTCTACCGTCCATTCACCCTGCATATCCTGTACCGGAATTTGCAGAATATCCTGCGGCATCAGATTACGGTCTGTAGAAACATTCGTATTTGCGATCTGAGTAGATGCAACCTCAGTCTGAGTAGAAATTTCTGGCTGGCTTTCATCTGCTTTATGAATCACTTGTTCTGATTCAGGAGCTAAAGCATCCAGACTAAACTCGGATTCTTGTTCTACTGGTGCAGCAGTATCATTTTCAGGAATGAATTCTTCTAAGAGAAAATCATCACTGCTGGCTTCAGGGCTGGATGGAACAGGTTCTGCAGGAACATCGTCAAAACCAAACAGGCCATCTTCCAGGTTTGGATCAAATACAATCTGATCAGACTCAGATTGTTCTACTCTAGTTGATTCAGCTTGTATGACTTGAGGCTCAGAATTGGTTTCTGGCTCGTCTTCATCCAGAAAATCATTCGAAGATGGTTCAGACTGTGCAGTGACTGGATTATCATCCTGATCGTCTTCATAGCCAGCATCTAATGAAAAATCTTCTACAGCAGCTTGAGCAACCGGAGCACTTTCCTGCTGCGTTATCTGATTTTGTTGTGGAGCTGAAGCAGCAGGTACAGCTTGTTGTATCTGAGCTGTATTAGTTGGAATTTCATTGGGCTGTAGCGGACGGAAGGCTAGCAAACGCAGCACCGTCATCTCAAAGCCTTGCTCCTGCGTAACCGCAAGCTGTAGGTCAGCCCGGCCTTTACAGGCAATCTGATAATACAGTTGCAAATCTTGTGCTGAAATCAAAGCCGATAACTGCATGATCTTTTGATTGATCTCGGCACTGTATTTCAGGCTTAAATCTGGCAGGTATTGTAATAAAGCCAGTTCATGCAAGGTAGAAATCAACTGATCTAATACCAGTGATACATCCAGCGCCTGCTGACGGAATTGCAATAATAATTCGCTAACACGTGCTTTCTGGTTCTGATGAATCGCCAGAATCAGATCATAGATGATGGTTCGGTCGATCAAGCCCAGCATGTCTTTGACATCCTGATGCTGGATAGCCCCCTGACCATAGGCAATCGCCTGATCTGTTAAGGATAAGGCATCACGAAGCGAGCCCTGTGCTGATTCTGCAATCTGCCAGATCGCATCCTGATCAGCCTGAATGCTTTCTTTCGTCAGGATATTGCCCAGATGTTCGGTAATTTCATCGACAGCCAATGGACGCAAAGTGAATTGCAGACAGCGAGAAATAACTGTAATCGGCAACTTTTGTGGATCTGTGGTTGCGAACAGGAATTTGACATGCTCCGGTGGTTCTTCCAGTGTCTTTAATAGAGCATTGAAGGAATGCGTGGACAGCATATGTACTTCATCGATCAGATAGACCTTGAAACGACCCTGAGTTGGCGCATAAGGGACATTGTCCAGCAGCTCACGGGTATCTTCGACTTTGGTACGTGATGCCGCATCGATCTCAATCAAGTCAATAAAACGGCCTTCATTGACGGCCGTACAGGTCGGACAGACTTCACAAGGGGTCGAAGTCACGCCAGTTTCACAGTTCAGACATTTTGCAAGAATACGTGCAATCGTGGTTTTACCTACACCGCGCGTGCCCGTAAACAAATAGGCATGGTGCAGACGACCGCGTTCTAACGCACTGGTTAATGCACGAGAAACATGGTTTTGACCCACCAATTCATTGAAATTACGAGGACGATATTTTCGTGCAAGTACCTGATACATGTATGCTCCTTTTTACAGGTCTAAGCATACTGTTTTTTTATAAAATAGTGAATGAATTAATCAGTTATGATCTGGAGAGATAGGTCTATCAATCTGATTTAAATCAACTATCTCGAAGCTGTTTGCTCCATTTTTATGCCTGACAGGAATATCAGGATATTTTTAGTATATTTGGAAAATAAAATATCTATTGATTTTCGCTCTATTTGAGCGGATTAATACAATCTTAGAAATAAAAATTTCTGATCAAAGATAAATGAAAAATCTTCTACAGCAGCTTGAGCAACCGGAGCACTTTCCTGCTGCGTTATCTGATTTTGTTGTGGAGCTGAAGCAGCAGGTACAGCTTGTTGTATCTGAGCTGTATTAGTTGGAATTTCATTGGGCTGTAAAGGATTGGGTTGAATCTGTTTAAGCGAATCGCCCTAAAATAAAATCACTCTGCATCTGGTAGCGTTTACCGCTTTTGTCTTCACGGATTTCCAGCACATGCTCTTCCAGATCAACATACAGTAAATTACGAGTCGCTACATTCACCAGTTCAATCTTCTGATGAGAATCATCTTGGAAACGAATCGGGCCGCTAAAGGTTTCCACCTCATTATGTCCACTCAGGCTTTCACGTTCTAAAGTATAAGTCTGATCTTCATGCAGAGTTAGCATGACAGCCATGCCCGGACAATCATCACAACGGGACAAGCAGCCCATGCAAGGAGTTGTACCCTGATACTCTCCCGCCCATGCTGGAATCTGTGCCTTGGCTTCAACAATAGTATTTTTAGCTGATTGGGTTTGATCCTGACAACCGAATAAAGCACCGGTTGCCACTAAGGGAATCAGTATTACTTTTTTCATGGTTTCATTTCGCAGCGCTGGAATTTGCCACAAAATAGCATATTTTAAATGACTGACTAAACTCCCAAATCAAGGATATTCAGTTAGCGCCAGCCTTTTCTTCCCGTCAATACCGCATCAGCACAGCGCAAAGTTTCCTGCGTCAGCCCCCAAAGACGGTAATCTCCAGTTAATGAACCTGTTGGGAAGTTATGGGTATAGGCAAAACTTAAACCGCGTTCCGGATCACACCAGGCACCAGAACCGTTAAAGCCCATATGACCAAAACCTGTAGAGGCTTTACCCAATGTCAAAATACGGTGATAACCCAGACGCCAGTGCATTGGCACAGGCATCACCCGATCACGACGGGTATATTGCACCTGGCTTAGTCGCTGGAATACTGGAGGTGAAATCAACTGCTGGCCTTGCCAAGCACCGTGATTGGCCAACATCGCATAGATTTTTGCCAGACTGTCTGCAGTAAAGACGCCATTAGCTGAAGGAATAATCGCCTGTAATCCCTCATCACTAAAGAAGCTAAAATTCTTCATGCCTTTAGGAATCATGCCATCCTGAAAATCTTGTGGACTCTGACCACTCCAGACCAGAGCACGCTCCATTAAACCGGGTTTGCGTGTAACTACTCTTTTGCCTTTAGAAGATTGAGATGCAGATTTTGCTTTAAAGATCGGTCGCGCAACTCGAGGCAGTTCATCCAGCGGCACACTAAAATAGGCACCATTTAATTGCAGAGGCTGAACTAAATATTCCTGCATTAATTGGCCTAATGATTTACCGGTTGCCTTTTCCAGTACTCCCCCCACCTGCCAGCCAAAAGTCAAAGGTTGATAAGCGGCATCAGTCGTGGTCTGAAAACGTGGTTCAGCTGCCGCGATCCGCTCCAGCATGTGTGACCAGTCAGCCATTTCAGTGGCATCATCAATGATATTACGGATATCAAACAAACCACTTTGATGGCTCAGCATATGTGCCAAAGTAATAGAGCGTTTACCTTTCTGGGCAAATTCAGGCCAGTATTCTGCAACTGATCTGTCATAGTCCAGATAACCTTTACTGACCAGAATATGCGCTAGGGTTGCTAGTACACCTTTGCCAGTGGAATAGCATAGTGACATGGTATCGGGCTGCCAGTTTTCAGTGACAGACTTCTTTCCGGTATAAATATCGACAACTTTTTGTCCCTGAAAATATACAACAAGTGCCGCACCACCCTGATCAGTACGTGCATCCTGTAAGCGGCTAAACTGACGAGCAAGGTCGCGAAAACGCGCATCCACATTGCCCTGATAATTATGCTGATCAGCAAACAGATAATCTTTAATTGGCTGCATCATTCTATCCATAGAATTTTGATCCCTTAAAATGAAAAAGCCTAAATCGAGTTTAGGCTTTTGATTCAGATTTAAATCGCTTTTACATGGCCGGTCACATGCGGCTTCTGGTTTTTGCTGTTCCGGATCAGAAAGTCTGTATCATTCGCTGCTTGAGCAGTCAGGAACTCAACTTTAGAGGGTAAGTACATCGGCAGCTTAAACCAGACATCGGCTTCATACGCATCCGGCAATGACAGATTAGCCAGCGCTTTGGCTTTGCTCCACATACCATGTGCAATCGCCTGTTTAAAACCAAAAGCCTTCGCTGTAACAGCATGAATATGAATCAGATTAAAATCACCTGAGGTCATGGCATAACGGCGGCCGGTATTTTCTGAAATTTTCCATTCAGTATTTAGCTTATAGTCTGGCGCTTTACTTTCTGCCGGTTTAACAGCCGCTTTAACATCAGTCTTTTGACGTGAAAGATAAGTCGTTAATGCCTCAACGACGACTTCATTGCCTACTTTGACTGTGGTAATAAAATCAAACTGAACACCTTTGTCATGAGGCTGTAACTCACCAAATTTGCATGACAGGGTTAAAGTCTCATTTACACCGACTTTACGGTACTGCTTGACCTGATTACGGATATGTACCAGTCCTAAAATCGGGAACGGAAATGCTTCCGAGGTCATCATGTGCATTTGCAGACTTTGAGACAGCACGGTCAAATAAATAGCTGGAATATAACCATTATTTTTAAAGCCACATACTTCATTATAGGCTTTTAAATGTTTCTGATCGACCTTGAATGAATCCACCACATATTCAACTTGCGGTAGAACTTTTTCAGCTTTCGGCTTTTTAAAAATCAAGCCTTGAATCACTTTTGAATAGGCTAAATAAGGTTTTGGAAGTTGACTAAAATGGCGCGTATTCATACTGAACCTTTAAAATATTCTTTTCATTTATATATGAGTGGAGTTCTCTCTCCCTTTGGGAGAGAGTTAGAGAGAGGGCTAAAAAAAGGCCCCTAATCTCCCTCTCCTAAATCCTCTCCCTGAGCTTTAATTAAACTGCAAGAAAGGACTTGATGCTTTAAGCCCCTAATAGGCTTTGACCACAGACACGAACCACGTTGCCATTTAAACCTGTTGAAGCCGTAGAAGCAAACATGGCAATTGTTTCTGCAACATCTACAGGTAGACCACCTTGGCTCATTGAGTTCATACGGCGGCCAGCTTCACGGATTGCAAATGGAATCGCAGCCGTCATTTGTGTTTCGATAAAGCCCGGTGCAACGGCATTAATCGTTATACCATTTTTTAAGGTTGGTGCTGTGAATTTCACCACACCAATCACACCCGCTTTAGACGCTGCATAGTTGGTTTGACCCAGGTTACCTGCAATGCCTGAAATTGAGGATACACAGATAATACGGCCATTGGCATTTAGACCATCGTTGGAGATTAAATAGTCATTTACACGTTCAATGGCAGACAGGTTGATGTTAATCACCAGATCCCATAGCTCAGGTTTCATATTGGCCAAAGTCTTGTCGCGGGTAATACCGGCATTGTGCACAATAATGTCCAGACCGCCTTGCTCAGCTGCTGCTGCTTTGATTTTCTCACCTGCATCTGCAGCAGTAATATCGATGGCTAAAGTTGAACCGCCAATTTCGCCGGCTACACGGTCAAGGTCTGCTTGCTGTTGCGGAACATCCAGACAGATGACATGTGCGCCATCACGTGCCAATACATGAGCAATCGCTTCACCAATACCACGGCTCGCACCAGTCACTACAGCAGTTTTGCCCGCTAATGGTTTAGTCCAGTCTACATCCACTTTTTCAGCAGGTGAAACACGGATCACCTGACCAGAAACATAGGCAGAACGTGGAGAAACTGCAAAGCGTAAAGCAGATTCAAGATTTGCTTCAGCACCGGCATCTACATAGATCAGGTTTGCTGCAATTCCCTTTTTAAACTCTTTACCCACAGATTTTACAAAACCTTCCAGTGCGCGTTGAGCAATTGACTGACTGACTGATTTAGCAGTTTCAGGCGTAGTCCCCACAATCACGACACGGCCAGAACTTTGGATTTGACGCGCAATCGGGTTGAAGAAATCATAAAGTGATTTTAACTGTTCTGAATTTTCGATTCCTGAAGCATCAAAAATGACAACTTTGAATTTTGATTCTTTATCGCCCGGATTAAACGCGCCCAGATTCAGTCCAGCCGATGCAGCAGCCTGTTGCAGTTCAGCATTGTTACCTGCATAACTATTGGCATGAATATTTGCCAGAACCTGAGCAATAGCACCAGTCAAGGTACTTGCCGGTGCTGCTCCAAACAATACCGCACCTTTGACAACTGGTGTAGCAGACTCAAAACGGTCTAAAGAAGTTGGGGATGGCAGACCCAAATTTTTAATGACAAATTTACCAATAGGAGATTTTGCAAAAGTTTGGTACTGATCAGTCATGTTTATTATCTCTCATACAAATTAATTTTTGGTTGATCTAAAGTTATCCTTAAACTTCAGTATGATGCCAGACACTTATATTTCAATAGATCTACCAGTTTCCGCCCAATCATACTTGAGATAACAGGCAGATGACTTGACCTAAGCGCAGTCTGTAATGTCATTGTAGTCAATACAGCCTATCTTCTTCTATGCTAATGTAACCGCCAAGAAGACGATCTATTTGCCTGGTAAAGCCTTATGAGCAAAACAACTCAAGATAATCCAGCAGTCGAGAACTCTGCGACAGAAACTGTGTCAAAACCATCAACGCGTAGCAAGCGTAGCACTAAAAATCCTGATACAGCCAATGCCACAGAAAAAAGTCCGGCTAAAACCACACGTACACGCAGTACATCTGCACGTACCAAAAAAACGACTTCAAGCCAACAAGATTCAACATCTATAACACAGACTTCTGTTCAACAGGAACCAAACATGAGCCAAAATACAGTTCGCCGCGTTGCTATTATCGGTGGTAACCGCATTCCATTTGCACGTTCTAACGGTGCTTACTTTACGGCATCCAATACTGATATGTTCACAGCAGCCCTGAATGGTCTGGTTGAACGTTTTAACCTTCAAGGTCAACGCTTAGGTGAAGTGGTTGCAGGTGCTGTACTGAAACACAGCCGCGACTTCAACATGACTCGTGAATGTGTACTAAATACTGCTCTTGCACCGGAAACCCCTGCTTATGACATTCAGCAAGCATGTGGTACTGGCCTTCAAGCGGCATTCTTGGTCGCGAACAAGATTGCTCTAGGTCAGATCGAAGTGGGGATCGCAGGCGGTGTAGATACGACTTCTGATGCGCCAATCGCTTTCGGTGATGGCTTACGTAAAGCATTACTTGAGCTGAACATTGCGAAAACGGCGAAAGACCGCTTAAAAGCACTGACTAAAATCAATGTGAAAGACCTGATGGACGCACCAAAAAATGGTGAGCCACGTACTGGCCTGTCTATGGGTGACCATCAGGCAATTACTACACTAGAATGGGGTATTTCCCGTGAAGCGCAAGACGAGCTTGCAGCCTCTTCACATCAAAAAATGGCAGCAGCCTATGAAGAAGGTTTCTTTGATGACCTGGTGACTCCATTCCTGGGTCTTGAACGTGACAACAACTTGCGTCCAGATTCTTCAGTTGAAAAACTGGCGAAACTAAAACCTGCATTCGGTAAAGGCGATGCACGTACCATGACGGCGGGTAACTCTACTCCACTGACTGATGGTGCGTCTTGTGTGCTATTGGCTTCTGAAGAATGGGCTAAAGCAAATGGTCATGAAGTACTGGCTTACCTGACTTTCCAGGAAACTGCTGCCGTTGATTTCGTAGAGAAGAAAGAAGGCTTGTTGATGGCACCTGCTTATGCAGTTCCTCGTATGCTGGAACGTGCTGGTCTGAAACTTCAAGATTTTGACTACTATGAAATTCACGAAGCATTTGCATCGCAAGTACTTTCAACGCTGAAAGCTTGGGAAGATCCAAAATTCTGTAAAGAACGTTTAGGTCTGGATGCTCCACTAGGTTCAATTGATCGTGCCAAGCTGAACGTAAAAGGTTCTTCTCTTGCTGCAGGTCACCCGTTTGCAGCAACTGGCGGTCGTATTATCGCAACTGCAGCAAAACTGATTAACCAGAAAGGTTCAGGTCGTGTACTGGTTTCGATCTGTGCAGCTGGTGGTCAAGGCGTAACAGCAATTATTGAAAAATAATCCAAGCCTCATATAAAAAAACCGCTCTCTATGAGCGGTTTTTTATTGCAATATTATTAGCGAAGCATTTGAGGATTACTCTAGTAAAGACTCAAGTTAAGCTTTTCGGTAGTCTGGTTCCAGCCCCATTTTGGCCTCAAGGTGGTCATAGCACCACTGGAAGATGAAGGTATATACCAAAATACATAGCGTCATCACCAGATCCAGAAGAAAAGCCTGCGCTAGACTGATCTGCAATGCATAAGCCACCATCGGAATCGTTGCCAGCATCAAACCACCTTCAAATCCAATCGCATGAGCAATCCGTACTTTGATGGTTCTTTTCAGACGATGTTTGGCTTCAAACTTTTCAAAATAATGATTAAACAGCATATTCCAGAACATTGAAGTCACAGCCATCGCAATTCCGAGAGCGCCTGTGACCTCAAGCGGCATATGCATGAGCGTACTCAGTAATATGGCAATCACCACCAATAAAATGCCTTCATATAAGGTGGCATGAATCAGTCTTCTTTTCGAAATTAACATTTCCGTTCAACAAGTCAGGAGATAAAAGAATTTTATTTTTTTAAATTTGATTATTCGAGTTAGAATCTATCAATAAAAATGAAAGATAGAATTCATGAATATTAATCAAGAACAGCTGCTGATGTTTAAACTGGTCATGGAAACCGGCTCCTTCTCTGCTGCTGCACGTAAACTTGGTAAAGTTCCTTCTGCAGTGAGCATGTCCATTGCCAATCTGGAAATTGATCTTAATCTGGTGCTATTTGAACGCATTGGCCGTGAGCCAAAACCAACTGCACAAGCGAAAGTACTGTATGAAAAAACTGAGCAGCTTTTGGTTGAAATCAACCAATGGAAGCAACATGCCCTAGCACTTAGTTCAGGTCTTGAATCTGAACTGAATATTGTGGTGGTGTCTGAGCTCCTCCATACCCGCTGGACTGATTATATCGTTTTGCTGGAACGGGAATTTCCAGCGCTGCAAGTTAATGTCTTTAGCGCACCTCAGGAAGATGCTCATCACATGCTATTTGAAGGTTCAGCGCAGTTAGCGCTGATGTTTGAGCGGGAGCAATTAGAAACCCGGGAACAGTTTATAGAATTAAAACGTGAGGTACTGGTCGCTGTGGCGGCCAAACAACATCCATTAAGTCAATTTCACCAGGTCAGCTATGAACAGATTTTACAAAACCGACAGATTGTTGTTGCCAGTCGTGATCGTAGCATTAAGCCAGAACTGCTCTTTTCCCGGAATTACTGGCGCACTGATAATCATCATTCAGCCTGCAGCATGATCCAGCAAGGTTTGGGCTGGGGCGTGCTTCCCTTAGAAATGATTAATGAACAGCCACATTTGCAGGAGCAGCTACAGATCTTGCATCTGCTCGATTTCACCCCAAAATTTGAATATTTTGTCGATCTGGTCTGGAGTCGAGAAACTCGACTGGGTACAGCTGCTCATTTTTTGATTAATCACTTGCGTCAGCAGCGAAAAACCGACCATTAATCACAGAAATTCAACGACAGTCTACTTGGTAAGAGGATGATTTATGATATATAAGAATGCATAAGCAATAACCATAGAACTAGATCGTAATGACATTAACTGCACTAAACCAATTAAAAAACTTGACGACTATTGTGGCAGATAGCAGTGATTTAAGCGCAATTGAGAAATTTCGCCCTCTGGATGCAACTACAAATCCATCTCTGATTACTGCAGCAGCGAAACAACCTGAAAATCAGGCCTTGATTGAAGCAGCTTTTCAACAAGCCCAGCAAGAAGGCTATGTGAATAATGCCCTGATTGAACGCACGATTGATATTTTGACCGTCAAATTCGGTGTTGAAATTTTAAAACTGATTGAAGGTCGTGTTTCGACTGAGGTGGATGCTTCCCTGTCTTTTGATACTGAAGCGACCATCGCCAAGGCTAAAGAATTACTCGCGCTGTATGAGCAATATGGAATTAATTCTGACCGCATCCTGATTAAGATCGCATCGACTTGGGAAGGTATTCAGGCAGCGAAAGCATTGGAAGAAGAAGGTATCCATACCAACCTGACCTTATTGTTTGGCCAGCATCAGGCCCATGCCTGCGCTGATGCTAAAGTGACTTTAATCTCGCCTTTTGTCGGCCGCATTCTAGACTGGTACAAAAAAGCGGAAGGTGTTGAGTCGTATCCAATTGAAACAGATCCGGGCGTACTCTCAGTGAAGCGCATTTATGAATTCTATAAAGCGCATGGGATTAAAACTGAAATCATGGGTGCAAGCTTCCGTAGTATTGAGCAGGTTTTGGGCCTCAGCGGTTGTGATCTACTGACTGTTGCACCAAACTTGCTGGAACAACTTGAAAATGATCAGCGTGAAGTTCAGGCTCAGCTTTCAGCCAAAGATATTCAATCTCAAGGTGAACTGAGTCCAATCAGTCATGCCGATTTTGATGCACAACTGAAACAGGACCAGATGGCCAGTGAATTACTGCAAGGTGGTATCGATGGCTTTATCAAGGCACGTGAGCAACTGGCGGCTTTATTAAAGGAAAGTTTTTTGAGCACCACCTAAATTCACAGCGAATTTATAGAATTTCTCCAGGCCGATGTTGCTATAATGCCGCATCGGCTTTTTTCATTTTTGCGAGTTCTTCGTGTTTGGTATCACAGATCTAACGACCTTTATTATTGGGACAACGTTAATTGTGTTACTGCCGGGGCCGAATTCCCTCTATGTCATGTCAATTGCCTCTCGTTTTGGCATCAAGACCGGTTATATGGGTGCCTTAGGGGTTTATACCGGTGACTTGATTCTGATCCTATGTACGGCGTTAGGCGCAGCCTCTCTACTTCATGCGTTTCCCGTGCTGTTTATTGCCCTGAAAATTATTGGTGCTGTTTATCTCAGTTATCTTGGTATCAAACTGATCATTGCCGCCTATCAGACTTTCTTTCCGAAACAGTCGTCACAATGTGTTCAGATTAAAAAGGCTACTTCTGAAACTGTCGAGTCGATTCAGCCTTTCCGTACAGCATTAACAATCAGTGTTTTAAATCCTAAAGCGATTCTGTTCTACCTGTCTTTTTTCGTGCAGTTTGTTGATCCTGTTTACCCTTATCCGGCACTGACTTTTGCACTCTTGGCTTTAATCCTGCAACTGATCAGCATGACCTACCTTTCAATCCTGATCTTTTCCGGGGTCAAACTCGCGAGCTATTTCAACCAGAATTATAAATTGACCGCTGGCGGGGTTGCTTCAGTAGGAATTCTATTCTGCGGGTTCGGCATCAAACTGGCGACATCTACTTTCTAAGAATCAGCAGCTTTCTGGCAAGAGCAGCGCTTTCAAAAATTGTTAAAAACATTGTGTTGATATATGAAAAGCGTATGATTTAAACGCATTTAAAAATAGTGTCATGGATGATGCCTAAACTTTTACAAGATCTCTCCTTTCCTGCCATCATGGCGGGTTTTATTACCTGTATGATTGGGATCAGCGTATCCGCCGTACTGGTCATTGAAGCAGCCCAAAGCCTGGGTGCAAATGCAGCGCAAATCAGTTCCTGGTTATGGGCACTCGGCATAGGTATTGGGGTTTCCGGCTTTCTGCTTTCCTGGAAATATCGTTATCCGATTTCCACCGCCTGGTCGACAGCCGGTCTAGCGTTAATTATTGCCTCCGCAGGCCATTACAGTCTGGCCGAAGCGATTGGCGCTTTTCTGATTTGCGGTATCCTGATTGCCTGTCTGGGATTTTTCGGAATATTTGACCGGATTTTTCAGTTTATTCCACAAAGTCTGACCAGTGCCATGCTGGCTGGTGTCTTACTGAAATTTGGTATTTCAGTATTTGGCAGCCTGCAACAATCCTGGGGCTTTGTACTTACCGTACTGGCCATTTATCTCATTTCTAAAAAGCTCAGTACCCGTTATAGCATTGTCATTACCGTACTGCTTGCAATTGTACTCTGTCCGTTCTTTATCGATTTTACACTTCCCCATTTGAACTGGAGTATCGCTCAGCCTGTATGGACCACGCCAGAATTTAGCCTGCAAGCTATTTTAGGACTAGCTCTTCCGCTGATGGTGATTAATCTGGCATCGCAATATTTACCAGGCCTGGCTGTAATTAAAAGTTATGGCTATCCACCCAAGGTGAATCCAATTTTAGGCTGGACGGGCCTCACTCAGGCACTACTCGCTCCCTTTGGCTGTTTCAGTGTTAATCTTGCCGCGATTAGCGCAGCAGTCAGTCTGGATGCACAGGCACATCCTGATCCGGCTAAGCGTTATATCGCAGGTATGAGCTGTGGTCTGTTTTATATCCTGATGGGTTTCTTCGCTGCGACCCTGACCAGCTTATTGATGGCTTTTCCAGGTATTCTGATTACGGTTCTGGCTGGCATTGCCCTGTTTGGCACCATTGGCCATAACATCGCACTGGCTTTTCAGGACAGTCATGACCGGGAAGCCGCACTGATGACCTTTCTGTTCAGTGCATCCAATATCCAGTTTTTTGGAATAGGTTCAGCTTTCTGGGGCCTACTGCTTGGTTTGATGGTTTATTTACTATTTAGGCTTAAACCTCAGCTGGCTTAGACTTATATCTATCTCTTTTAATGTCCTGCCGTTTGAGAAAACAGATTAATGACCACTACACCGGAAATAATCAGGGCAATACCAATAAAAGCAGGAAGATCCAGCGCCTGCTTAAATACAATATAACCGACAATGGCCGTGAGAATGATCCCGACACCGGCCCAGATCGCATAAGCAATGCCTAAAGGAATCACCTTAATCACCTGAGACAGCAAATAAAACGCGATACAGAATAAAACAACCACCGCTAAAGAAGGCCACAAACGGGTAAAGCCTTCAGATTTCACCAGAAATGTAGAGCCAGTGACTTCGGCAATAATGGCCAAACCCAACAAAAAATATGCCCAAGTTGCAGGATTCATTTTTTCACTCTCCAAATTTATCTTTCCTAGACCTAAACTTAGTTATGGTCTTAAGAAATAAATTTTTTATAAGTTTATGCTGAGGGGCGAAAGCTGATGCAAAAAATCCAGCGTCTTGATAAAAGTCTGCTGACTTTCTTTCTTGCCCATAAAGAACTGATATTCATGAATCAGCCAAGCTTTAGATTCGGGATAAAAAACTTCTGTTACTGGAACCTGCTGCGCTTTTAAAGCTTTGATAAAAGGCAAGGATTGGGTGTCGGTCAGAAAATCCTTGTTGCCCCCGCTAATGAATACTGGCGGATAAGATGGCGTAATATACTGGATTGGAGAAATACGTTTGAGAAACTCGGTATCATTTTTACGGTCACCTGTATAAGCCTGAATCAGGCTATATACTCCCCACTCTACGATCTTCATTTCATCAGGTGCGGTACTGGCGAATGACTCCAAGTCATAAATACCACAGTGCAGAATCAGACCTTTAAGCTGGGAAGGTTGCAGATAAGGTTGAAAATCCGATTGTTTGGCAAAGGCGGGATTTGTTAAAAGTGCAGCATAGTGGCTGGCCATATTCGCCCCGGCAGAATCTCCGGCCAGATATAAATTTTCGGCATCAATCTGGTATTCGGCTGCATGTTGAGTAATAAACTCCAAGGCCTGATCAATCTGATGTAACTGGCTTGGATAAATGGCTTGAGGTGCAAACTGATATTGGACCGATACCACATTATAACCTTGCGCAGCCAGAAGTTTAAAATAACCCCGGGCATGTTCTTTGGAACCAGAAATCCAGCCACCACCATGAATCCACACAATGGTTGGTTGCGGGCCGATATTTTCGATATTTTGTGGTTGATACAGATCCAGAGAGAGCTTTTTCTGCGGTTCATAGACCATATTCTGATGCACGATGACCGAACCTGGTGCATAGCGATCCATCACCTTTTGCTGCATCCCTGTGGTCAAATTAAAAGCACCGGCAATGACCCGACTATTTTGTACAGTATTTTGACAGCCTGCCAGAATAATTGAACAGAGCAGCAATAAATGAATGACAAAGAACCTCAAAACCTTCCCCCTAGATCAGCCAAAAAATAAGCCTAGGCAGTTTAAACCATCCCCAGAAAAACAGCGTCATTTATCCTGTTATTTTTGATCAATAAAACCTGAATTCCTAGTTTTTTACTCTGTTTTTTCTTTCATCAAATCTCTGCTTTTATGTGAAAAATATCTGTAATTTAAATATTTTTTGCCATTTTTCAGCTTTTTGCAATTGCACCCATGGGTGCACTGTGCTATCAATAAATCAGAGCGTAAAAAACACACAACATGCGGAGAAAAATCATGGCTTACCAACATATTTTAGTCCCAGTAGACGGTTCAGATATTTCCTTTTCTGCAGTTCGACATGCAGCCAAAATTGCCAAGGCATTTGGCAGTAAACTTTCCCTGATTAGCCTGATTGCAGAAGACCCTTTTACTGAAGCTGACTTCTACTACAGTTCAACGATTATGAAAGAGTATTTTGCTCAGGCTCATGCCAATGCAAAAAATGCCCTAAAAGAAGCCACTGCAATTGCAGGCAGTGAAGGTATAGAAGCAGATTCCCGCATTGTGACTGGCCTGGTGAATGCCGAACATATTGCTGAGACTGCAGAGGAAACCCAGGCTGATCTAATCGTCATGGGTTCACACGGCCGTAAAGGCTTCCAGAAAATGATTCTGGGCAGCTTTGCACAGGATGTTCTTGGCGCCAGTCAAATTCCGGTGTTAATCGTTAAAAAATAATCTGATTTGCGTATCTTCAAGGTGCGCAATTTTTTCAGGCAGTGTTTCTGTCTGAACCCTTCTACAGTAAACCTCCATTTTCTAAATGATCATTTCACTGCATATTCTAAAAATGAGGAAGCACCATGCAAAACTATGAACATATTCTTGTCGCACTCGATGAATCCTCGATGTCCTATGCTGCAGCTGAACATGCCCGTGAGCTGGCCAAAGCTTTTAATAGTAAGGTGACATTGGTCAGTATTATTGCTGTAGACCCATTTAAAGGCGTGGACTTTTATAAGGTTGCTCCCGCAGTCACTGACTATTTCATGCAGGCAGAACAACATGCACTGGATCTTTTAAATGAGATCAAGGCAAATTTTGTGCATGATGGTACCCAGGTCACGACCAAGATCATTCATGGTATGGCACCTTCTGAAGGAATTCTTCAGGCAGCGCAGGAAGTTCCGACCGATCTGATTATCATGGGATCACATGGCCGTAAAGGTCTGCAAAAACTGATGCTGGGCAGCGTGGCACAGAATGTCCTTTCCCAGTCCGAGATTCCGGTATTGATTGTGAGACCTTAACGTAACCCAGACAACAAAAAAGCCTGCGATGCAGGCTTTTTTTAGCGAACTTTTTGATTCAGTTCGTTCAGGAAGAGTTCAGCATCCAGCTGGCTATTAAATACTTTTTTGTATTCTCCAGCTTGCTGAATAGAATGCGGTGTATATTGAAGGGAGATTTCAAACAGACCAGTCGCAGCATTTCTGCTGACATGAACCGCAATAATATGCCGAGTATTTAAATAAAAACCATCTTCGATTTTCACTAACATCTTGAATAAGACCTCTAGTATATCAATTTGAAGATTTCTTCATGTTTAATAGAAAAGTATAGTTTTACTTTCCTGTCTAGCCTCTTACTGTAAACCTTTTATGTGACTGATTTCACATTATAGTATTTTAAATGCGCTTAAATTCACCATTTAAAATAAGTCAATAATAAAAAGCCGGATCAGTTGATCCGGCTTTTTACATAACGATCTTATACGCTTAACATACTGTTCAATGTCTCTGAGACATTTTTCGATTTCACCTGTGGTTTTAAAGCTTCAAGTTGTGCTTTGACTTCACTGCGTTGTGGTTCAATCAGGGTATACCAGCGTGAAAGCACCTGAAGTAGACGTGAACCGACAATCGGGTTTTTCTGATCCAGATATTTCGCCAGCTCGATATAATGCTGCACACCAAAGCTCCAGGTATTGACCGGATTGGCATTCAAACCGCCACTCACCGCACGGATACGGTTTGGCACTTTCAAGTCATAATCCGCATGCTCAGTGAGTGCTTTAATTGTTTCTGCAGTCGCTTTTGGATGAGCTGCTTGCAGCATGAACCATTGATCCAGTGCCAGTGCTTCATCTTTAAAGCGGTTATAGAAATCATCCAGGAATGCTTTGGCTTGAGGCGCATCATTCCATACCAGAACACGCAAGGCACCCAAACGTTCAGACATATTGCCTGTGTTTTGGTATTGCTGCCCTGCCAGTTCAAATGCACTTTCATCACCTTGACGTGCAATCAGCATTAGCATGATATTTTTCAGTGCACGCACACCCATCGCCTGAGAAAAATCTGACTGCAGTTCAGGATCCAGACTCAGATAGATTTCTTTAGCTGTTGCTCCAAAAGCACGTGCCAATTTATGCAGCAAGGCATCACGTTTTTCTTGGATCATGGCCGGATTGTAGTCTGTATCAATCCGGCTACCCAGGTAACCTTCTGCCGGTACATCAAATAAGCGTGAAGCCAATAGCGGATCTTTTTGAATCAGATCAGGTAAGGTATTCAGCATTGCCTCGATATAGATTTCAGAAGGCTGATCATCCAGCAGAATGCGTTCTAATAAAGTCTGGGTCGCTTGCCACTGGTTAAAACCATTGGTTTCATATTGCAACAGGAACGCCAGTTCTTGTTCAGAGTAATCAAAATGAAGATCAACGGGTGCAGAGAAGTTACGCAGTAAAGAAACAATCGGCTTGCTGGTTATACCGCTAAACTCGATGGTCGCTTCATCTTGATCAAACAGATATACCCCATCTTTGACGCCATTTTCAAATAAGGCATCAGAGTTCAGGCTCAGCTGCTCACCGGTATTCGCATCAAACAAGGCCAAAGCCACTGGAATCGGAACAGCTTTCAGATTCGGATATTTCGGATGAGCTTTCAGGCTTTGCTTAAAGCTAAGACGATAAGTTTGTGCATCTGCATCATACTCACCTTTTGCGACCAGTTTCGGTGTACCTGGCTGGTTATACCAAGTCAGGAAGTTCGATAAATCTACCCCTGAACCGGCAGTCAAGGCAGCCACCCAGTCTTCAACCGTTACGGCCTGACCATCATGACGGCGGAAATACTCATCTGTACCTTGACGGAATTTTTCTTTACCGAGCAAAGTCGCCATCATACGGTTAATTTCTGCACCTTTTTCATACACGGTCGCCGTATAGAAGTTATTAATTTCCACAAAATGATCCGGACGCGGTGGATGCGATAAAGGGCCAGAATCTTCCGGAAACTGATGCGCTTTCAGGACTGCCACATCATCAATACGTTGTACCACAGCAGATTGTAGATCTTCAGAAAAAGACTGATCACGGAATACGGTCAAACCTTCTTTCAGACACAGCTGGAACCAGTCACGGCAGGTAATCCGGTTACCCGTCCAGTTATGGAAATATTCATGGGCAATCACGGACTGCACACGCATGATGGCAGCATCAGTTGTATATTCTTCATCAGCCAATACACATGAGGTATTGAAGATATTCAGACCTTTGTTTTCCATCGCACCCATGTTAAATGCGCTGGTTGCTACGATCATATAATTATCAAGGTCGTATGGCAGACCATAATGCTCTTCATCCCAACGCATGGAATGTTTCAACGCTTCCATCGCGATTTTGCATTTTGGAATGTCTTTTTCTTCAGCATAGATTTCCAGTGCGACATCACGACCTTCTGATGTGGTATAGCGGTCTTTCATCACTGCCAGATCACCGATTACGCAGGCAAATAAATAGCTCGGCTTTTTGGTTGGATCTTGCCAAAGTGCATAGTGACGGTTTTCATCCACTTCACCAGTTTCGATCAGGTTACCGTTAGCCAGTAGAACCGGATACTTTTTGTCAGCTTCGACACGAGTGGTAAATACAGACAATACATCTGGGCGGTCTGGATAGAACGTAATTTTACGGAAACCTTCCGGTTCGTTCTGAGTTACGAATAAATCTGAACTGGCCTGATACAGACCTTCCAGCATGGTATTGCTTTCTGGATGAATCTTGACCACTGTTTCAATAGTCGCCTGATCTGGAGCATTGCTAATCACCAGTTGCTCAGCATCCAAAATATAATCTGATGCATTTAGTGGCTGACCATTTAACTGGATCGATTGCAGTTCCAGGTCACGACCAAGCAATACCAGATCACCTGCTGTTTGGCGCTGCATCTCCAGTTTGCTGCTGACCAGCGTATGATCGTCATAGACTTGAATATTCAGGTCGATTGAATCTACAACAAAAGAAGGTTTTTGATAGTCTTTTAAATAAATGGTTTGATCTGCTTCGATCACCGGATTCGCCGCGATATTCATATAATGTCCTGATCCTTTATTGCACAGCTTCTAAGGCAAAAGATTGTCAATGCATTGATCATACGCCTTGATCTTGAACCTGTCTGTGCGTTTCATTTGTATTGTATATGGGAATAATTACTGATCTTTTCAATTGAGCTACATCAAAATATACGATAATCGCCTTATATTTGCCCGATATCTAAAATCCCCATCTCTAAAACAACTTAAAGATAAAATAAAAAAAGCTTTCATCTGCACTGTATGATTCCTCTATGCATGATTCCTGCACATGCAAAGTATTATTCCAATATGAAAAATTACTGCCTAGGTTCAGGACAACCTTATATCTAATTTAGATGCTGGGCGCTGCAAAACCTGACTTCTAAAAGATTAAGTTCTGGTTAATCTGCGTTCCAAATTTCATTTTAAATGCACAAATGACATGCACCAGTTTGAATGCATTTTGCATCACCCAACAGCAATGGCAGGATTCAAAGAAAGATATATGCCAAGTTTTCGGCTAATATCATATTTTTTTACATTTTCTTATGTGCTTGATTTAAAAATATATAATTTATGATTAATAGCAATTCCGAAATATTGATTAAAAAATGAGCATGGTTTTTGCTACAGTCTAAGTGTGTTTTCTCCAAGCGCAAAAATCCAAGAATAACGACAACAAAGAAATTGAGGTGAGCTATGTATTTAAAACAGCATGTGGTACGGATTGAAAATCTTAAAACACTTCAGGTTCTGGATCAGGCCAATATTGATCATAAAGTTATTGCCCTGTTCATGAGTTCTGAAGGCGTTCAGCTACAAGCGCATGAGGTTAGTGCGATTCTGAATACTTATGATGCACTTGGTGCCAAAAAGGTTCCATCCAAAAAAGTGCAGGCGTTGATTCAAGCGAAACATCAAGGAGAGGAAGACGAAACATTACCCTGCCCCGTTTAAAAACGATGATCCAATTTCTTGAATACAGGGCTACTTCGGTAGCTCTGTTCGTTTAAAGGCTATCCTGTCCTGAAATCTGCAGCATTAAAAATATTCTCAAATGACGCGTGACTTTGATGAGCTGTGTATAATCGCAGTTTCTCTTTATTCTGGAGTTGTGCGCAATCATGGTATTCAACGTTCTGCAAAAACAGCTTGATGAAAGTACGCAGTGCCCACTATGTAAGGCTTCCATGTACTGGATCGAGGCAGAACAGTATGATCAGGACATTACTTATCATGAATGCAGCCACTGCCAGCATCAGCTCTATACCGACCAGAAACATAACTGTTATTGCGATCAGTGTCTGGCTCAGCGTAAACGTATGCTGAAAGAAGTCCGTTTACAGGAAAACCGGAAATTTCATAAAAAACAGGATCGGCATGAATATGAGCTCAATCAGCTCAGCTTTATTAATAAACTGTTTCTGCTCTCGATTCTGGATGAACAGGTTCAGGAACATAGCCAGCATCAGGAATATATTGACTGGCATGCCATTAAATATTATTCCATCAGCCCGAATTACCTGTATCAGCATGGTCTGGTCAAAAATCTGCTGAAAGACCAGATTCTAGTTCCTAGAGATATTCAACAAGAGAATCAGCAGTACTATATTAATGTACGTCTGGATGGCTATTCTGAGCCAAGCCTGTTTAGTATTACCCAGCAATTGCGTTACTGGTTCTATGAAAATCTGAGCAAAGGCGTACCTTTTAAAAGTGCGGATGAAGTCAAAGATGCACTGTATTGTCTGCTGTATCAGGAAGTCATTCAATTCGCTCAGTTCTATTGCCGTAGCTGGGGTATCCAGATTGCGGGCAATCAAAGTTTTCAGGCTTTCTGCTATCGCCTGCTCGATGTTTTGGCTGTGGGACAGATTTATTATCTGGTGCAATCGGCCCTCGAATATCTGTATCAGCAGAAAGCTTTAAAACCACGAAATGAAAATTTCATTAATACCAATTTACTGAAAAAGACCCTACAGCAATATCGGGAACGTTCAGTGAATGAAAAATGGGAAACCTCTATCCTGCCTCGTCCACCGCAATTGCCTTTGAGCAAAATGAGCAGCATCCTGTTTTTCCGCTTCCTGGGTTATGATGAAAATATTTTCTTCCAACCGGTCTGGCGTTCATGGCAAAAGATTGAACCACGCCTGAAATTTTATTCACAAAAACGCTGTATGCATTGCGGCTCACAAGAGCTTACTGTTGAATATGATGCCAGCGATTATGTCAGCCTGTTATGCCGTAACTGCAAACATCAAGACCATTATTTTACCCGCTAAGCATTTAGCAGCTCTATTCATAATTGAAAGATCAGGATGATGAATACTTCCGTGCAACAATTACAAAATACTCTTTTCGATCAGATCTGTGAAGCCTGGTCATTGCTTCAAGAGCAGCAACCCTTGGTGCATGTGATGACCAATGCGGTGGCCAGCAATTATGTGGCCAATATCTTGCTGGCTGCGAATGCTTCGCCCGCTATGATTGATAATCCTTTTGAAGCAGAGAGCTTTGTCAAAATTGCCGGGGCACTCAGTTTAAATTTGGGAATACCGACTACCGAACAGGTCGAGGCAATGCAGATTGCTGCGAAAACAGCACACAGCATTCAAAAGTCATGGGTACTAGATCCTGTTGGTTATGGAAATGTACTGCATTGGCGTTCAGGTGTTGTGGATCAGCTCATGACCTATCAACCCACCATTTTACGGGGAAATGCTTCAGAAATTGGTGCCTTGGCAGGGAAAAATATTGAGTCCAAAGGCGTCAATAGCACTGTCGATAGCTCGGAAGTTTATCTACAGGCGCAGTCCTTACTGGAACAATGTGAATGTATTGCTATTTCAGGTGAGTCTGATTACATCATTTCCAGAGATTATCCGGTGATTCAGGTTTTAGGCGGTTCATATTTACAGCCGCGCGTCACAGCAACTGGATGTGCCCTAGGGGCCCTGATTGCAGCGTATAGTGCAGTAAGTTCTCCTGCGATCGCAGCGCTCTCTGCTCATGTTCATTTTGCAATCGCCGGTCAATTGGCTTTTGCCAAAGCACCGACCTTAGGCCAGTTTAATGCTGCATTTACCGATGAGATCCATCAATTGAATATAGAAACGATCCGTCAATATGCAGACTTTCGGATTTTGGCGGATTAAGCATCAGTCGGGTGTTTTATAATGAACACATGGAACACCCTATTACACTATTCAACTTATTTTTTAGATAATTAAATTCAGCCCTAATCTGGCAAAAATAATTTTTCAAGCGCTCAAGCTGAGTATTGTGTAAGCTTTGGATGAGCTTTTGTATCTCGAATTTGACTAATATCTTTCAAAATTACGTGAAATATATATTTTACCACTTAGTCAAATTCACACTTATTTTTAAACTTTATTTAAATTTGTTTAATAATTCTAAATAAAGCATGTCTGTATTTTGATACTTCAGTAAGATTTATTACTTCTAAACCTGTAAAACCTATTACGCATTCTTGGCTTCCGAAATATTCAATACTCCATTTAGCCTGAAGAATAAGCTTAGGTGAGCATTAATATCTAAGTCATAAATAATATTCAATAAAAGAGTCAGTTGCCCTTAAGCAACTGACTCAAAAAATAATCAAGACAGGCGATTAACCCTGATAATGGATACTCACCGACTTAATCCGGTTATTTTCGATTTCCATTACCTTGAATTGAATACCTTGGTAGTTCAGTTCAGTGCCTACCTCGACCACACTATTGGTTTTATCCAGAATCAGACCGGCAACACTGATATAGCCTGCATCTTCATCAATCAGATCCAGCATACCGAGCTCAAGTTCTAACTGGTACAAATCCAGCATACCAGATGCAATCCAGTGTGTATCATCAACTTTGACCAGATCCAGCTGCTCATCGGCATCCGGGAATTCACCGGCAATTGCCTCAAACACATCTAGCGGTGAAATCAGACCTTGTACATGACCAAATTCATCGCTCACCAGCACCAGAGAGCCTTTTGAGGTACGTAAGGTATTAATCGCGTCAATCACCTTCATTCTTTCAAAGATATAGATAGGGCGATGACGCTTGATCAAAGCTTTTAACTCTTCCGGTTCATCCAGTACATCTAACAGCTCTTTGGCACGAACGATGGTAATCACCTTATCCAGACTGCCCCGACAAACCGGAAACAGGCTGTGGGGTACAGACAGGATTTTTTCACGGATTTGTTCCGGACTATCCTCCAGATCGACCCAGGAAATCTGACTTCGTGGGGTCATGATCGATGCTACAGAACGCTCTGCCAAGGTCAATACCCCGCCAATCATATAGCGTTCTTCATCCGCAAAGGTTTCCTGTGCTTCATGCTGAGTAGTACTGGTGGTTTCAAGCTTAGCGCCCATCAGTTGGAGAATACTGTTAGCAGTGCGATGACGCAACGGAATCTTGGCTTCATGTTTCGCAGCATTGCGCTGACTAAACTGGTTAAAGGCTTCAACTGCAATTGCAACGCCAATACCAGAATAGATGTAACCTTTCGGAATATGGAAACCGAAACCTTCTGCCATCAGGCTGATCCCGATCAGTAGCAGGAAGCTCAAACACAGAATCACGACCGTAGGATGACGATTCACAAAGTCAGTCAATGGTTTAGACGCCAATAACATCACGGCCATCGCGATAATCATGGCCGCCATCATGACATAGATATTATCGACCATGCCTACGGCGGTAATCACCGAGTCCAGTGAAAATACGGCATCCAGTATGACAATCTGAGCCACAACTGCTGTAAAGCCTGCATATGCCACCTTGGTCGTAACCTGTATTTCAGGCTTGCCTTCAATTTTTTCATGAAGTTCGGTAACAGCTTTATAGAGCAGGAATAAACCACCAAAGAGCAGAATCAAATCCCGTCCGGAGAAGGTCCAGTTAAATAATTGAATAAGCGGTTGAGTCAAGGTGACTAACCAAGAGATCGCGAACAACAGACCTAAACGCATCAGCAAGGCTAAGGATAGACCGATCACACGGGCCTTATCACGCTGTTCAGGGGGAAGTTTCTCAGCCAGAATGGCAATAAAGACTAGGTTATCAATACCTAAAACGATTTCGAGAATAATAAGAGTAATTAAACCAACCCAAATTCCGGGATCTAATAAAAATTCCATTAGAACACCATCCCGTTTGAGTATGTAAGCAACGAATATGGAAGATCAACGCACGGCGAGGGATCCATTTAATTTAACCTTTTCGACTTAAGATGTATCCATTATGCATAAACTTATGATTTTTGAACAATAAAATTTATGAAAAACTGTTGCACCGCTTTGTCTCTCCTTATTCTAAAATCTTTTAATTTTCAAATCATTGGCCGAAATCTGTCATGTTCTACATAACTCATTACAAATTAAAGAAAATTTAGGCTTCTTTTTGACCCTAAGCGCATTAAATCTAACTGATAGAAGCCTGAGATATAAATTACTGTTTCTCTTAATATTCATATCTAATCATGCATCATAAAATATTGAATCATCCACTATCCGACTAAGTCCATTAAATCCACTTATCTAAAGACATATTTTAAATATGGATTTTTTTATTAAAATGGTTCATACACGTTATAAATAGTTAGTCGTGAGATCAAAAAGATGCATAAGTTTCTCATCCAAAACGGTTTTATTCGATGAGTGACCAATTTAAATGTACTCGCTCTAGCTTTCGGTCAGATTTGAGAAATCCGCATCTGCATCGTGCTACAGATTAAAAATGTATCAGAGCATTCATTTAAACAGCATCGATTTTGAATTGTATTTCCGCATACTCACCAAAAGTAAGATATGCGCAGGTCGGCCATTTATCCATATGGTTTGCCAACCCAGCTCTTATTTAGACTCTAAACCTAATCTGGAGCCTTAAGATTTGCATGTCATATCAATGCCATTCATCTGGATAAAGACAGTTACAATTTGCCCCGATTGAGCTACAACATGTAAATCGCCTGATTTTTTGATGTTAAGAAGATCTAACAAATGCAATCTCGTTAACATTTTAAAAATAAAGGTTGAAACATGTATAAACTTTTACATAAAATGTCAGTGCCCTAGAAAAATAAATAAAAGGAACATTTCATGACTAAAAAATATGCAAAATTTTTACCTTGTGCAGAAGACTTTAATTTAGAAAACTTTCCATACTACTGGGTGACTCAAGTCCATGCCCAATATGTCCTAAATGTAGATCATGCACTAAAAAAGTATGGTGTCGATAATTCACGTCGCCGTATCTTGCTTGCTCTTAAAGCCAAACCACATGCCAGCGTTTCTGACCTGTCAGAAATGGTCGTATCTAAAATGTCGACAACCACCAAGATCGTTTATCGCTTAAAAGATGAAGGTCTGGTTGAAACCTATTCCTGTGAAGACGATGCTCGTATTACCCGTGTCGTGCTGACTGAAAAAGGAATGGAAATGACACATAAAATTAATGACCTGACCAATGTTGTACTGGAACAGTCATTTGAAGGGCTAACCCCATTACAAATTGAAAAAACTATGGAAAGCTTACGCCATATCTTTAAAAACTTGGCTCGTTAAGTATTTTTTCAATTTTGAATTTAGCTGGCGAGATCAATAACACCTTTTATAATAATTAACGATCCGCCATTGCTTTCTAGGTTTTAGGAATCAAAAAAGTTCAGCTGTGGACTGGCTTTTTTGATTCTTTCTTTTGGTACATGTGAACATTCGAACTCCTCCACTGGAAATCCCTGTACAAAGCTACGAATATCCGGTTGCGTGAGATTCAACCATTCATGTATACGCTCATGCGGAATCACAATGACTGAACGTTTAATATTTCCCGGCTCATGAAACTCTTTCATCATGGGATGGTCTATTGCATCCATCGTAATCATACTGGCTGAACGTACGATTTCATCCTGCACCCGTGCAATTTCATACAGTGCCGCAATAAAGGTCGCCTTTCCATCTTTACGTCTGACGCCCCAGCGTTGTGGTTTATTATCAAAATACTTTGACTCATAAAATTCCGAGACGGGAATCACCCCAAACTTGCATTTGGCTGTCGCTTCTGCAAAGGTTGGTTTTTGCAGCAAAGTTTCATTTCTGGCATTGTAGGTTTTTGTCCCAATCGTTTTATCCTCTGCCCATTTGGGAATAAAGCCAAAGTTAACCGAGCGCCATTCCAGACCTTGATCAGATTGAAATAACAAGGGGGTAGCATAATTCGGATAGACTTCTTCCGGATATTCAAAGGGAATTTCCGGTAAGCCCAGATCATGTATTTGCTGCGAAGTTAAAGGCTTAAAGTTGGCACACATGCTTAATCAGACAGATCACTTGATGCTCTGATTATAGCTTGATGCCAAGCTTAAACCTGTATGGATTATGGATAAGTTTCTATCATTTAATATTATTCACTGGGTACAGTCAGCCAGTGAGTACGGGTGAATTCCTCAAAAATCCAGCGTCCATTAAAACGCCCAAGCCCAGAGTTTTTCTCTCCCCCAAACGGAGCATTAGCCTGATCTGCCACACTAATACCATTGATATGAGTCATACCGATATCCAGCTGTTCTGTAAAGCTGATACCACGTTCAATATTCGAAGTACAAACCGCACTGGATAAGCCAAAACGGGTATCATTGGCCAGCTTTAAGGCATGTGCTTCATCACGAGCTTTCAGTACTGGCAGAATCGGTCCAAAACTTTCTTCCTGAGCCAGTGGAGATTCAGGTGCTACCCCAGTAAAGATATGTGGATAGACCAGATTACCTTCTATACCCCCTTCATATACCAGCTCTGCACCCTGCTCTTTTGCACTCTGAATAATCTGCTGATGTTTTTTGACCTGACTCTGATTGATGATCGGCCCAATGATGGTCTCTTCCAGATTTGGATCACCCACAGCAACAGTTTTCACTCGCTCTAAAAGCTTTTCCACATAGGCATCATGGATGGATGCATCAACAATGACCCGATTGGTGCTCATACAGATTTGCCCCTGATGCATAAAGCGCCCCATGATTGTCAGTTCTACTGCCAGATCAAGATCAGCATCATCCAGAATCACCAGTGGTGCATTTCCGCCCAGTTCCAGTGCCAGACGTTTAATTCGAGGGCTGGCTAAGGCTTTGCTTCCTACATTCTGACCCACTTCAGTAGAACCCGTGAATGAGATCATTTTTGGTATCGAATGCTCGACAAAATAATCACCGATTTCACTGCCTGCACCTGAAACCACATTGAGCACACCTGCGGGTAAACCAGCTTCTTCAAACAATTTGCCTAATAAGGTTCCACCTGTCACTGGTGTATCACTTGCTGGCTTGAGTACCACACTATTTCCACAGGCAATCGCTGTTGCTACCGAACGCATGGATAAATGAAATGGAAAATTCCATGGGCTAATGACGCCAATCACACCCAAGGGTTTACGCAGTACCAGACTTTTACGTTGTGGATCTTTGCTCTCCAACTGTTCAGTCTTGATCTGTTCTGGAAATTTTTGACTTTCCTGAATAATAGATAAGGCAGCGCCAACTTCCAGACCAGCTTTAAAACGGGTACTTCCAGACTCAAGAATTAACCAGTCAATAATTTCATCCTGGCGTGCCTGAATCACCTGTTGTAGTTTTTGCAGGATTTGCTGTCTTAACTCTACTGATTTAATAGCACCCTGCTGAAAGGCTTTATCAGCTGCCGCATAAGCCGCATCAACATCTGCAGTACTGGCCGCCTGCAAAGTAAAGATCGTATCCTGGGTGTAGGGATTCAAATTCTGAATCATTTTCTGGGAACGGCCGGGTTGCCACTGACCCGCAATAAACTGCTGATCCAAATTTTGATATGCCATGCTGTTCTTCCCTGCAATTTATTGATTTGCTTTTACTTTAGCAGAGCCATTTCAGGATGGAAGTGACAGCGACGAATTGTTACGCTTTTATCTTTAGCTTTATAAGTAAGTGGAACTTACTGATGCATGATTCTCTTTTATCTTTATCGCAGTTTAAATCTTCCAGTACATCAGCCAAAATACGATTCTTAGAAATTAAAAATTGCGAATTAAACTGAGTCTTAAATACACTATCCAAAGCTCTACAGCTACCCAGCATGAGGAACTGTAAACGCTCATAGGAATACCGACTGGCAGATATAAAGCTACTGTTTAACAGATAATTATTATTAAAATTTTCTTCTGTGACATTGTTCTGTTTTAGGTGTTCAGTCAGTTAGTTTACCTTCCAAAAGAACATTTTTATCCTTAGATCTTTTTTAAGAGCAATAAAAAAGCCTCCGAAGAGGCTTTTTTTCAAGTTACAGGATTAGTCACCTGTATAACCTTTAAGTTTTAAACGAGCTGCATGTAGAAGCGGCTCTGTATAGCCTGATGGCTGTTCACCACCTTTGAAGATCAGATCAGAAGCAGCCTGGAATGCAATACTATTGTCAAAATCAGCAGCCATTGGCTTGTACAGTGGATCATTCGCATTTTGCTCATCCACAATTTTCGCCATGCGTTGCATTACTTCTTCAACCTGTTCACGCGTTACAATTCCATGACGTAACCAGTTGGCAACATGCTGAGAAGAAATACGTAAAGTTGCACGGTCTTCCATCAAGCCCACATCATTGATGTCTGGAACTTTAGAACAACCTACACCCAGATCAACCCAACGAACGACATAACCCAAGATACCTTGACAGTTATTTTCCAGTTCTTTCAGTTTCTCTTCTTCAGACCAATTGGTATCAGTTGCAAGAGGTGGAGTCAACAAATCATCTAAAGGCAACGCTTCAGTTGCAAGCAATTCTTGCTGACGGTTTGCCACGTTAATTTGGTGGTAGTGAATCGCGTGAATCACTGCACCTGTTGGAGATGGAACCCATGCACAGCTTGCACCTGCTTCAGGATGTTCAGTCTTGGTTTTGTACATGTCTAACAGCATGTCTGGTTTTGGCCACATGCCTTTACCAATCTGTGCTTTACCACGTAGACCTGTTTGTAGACCTACCATGACGTTACGGTTTTCGTAAGCTGGGAACCATTTTTGGCCTTTGATTTCGCCTTTACGCACGAACGGACCTGCTTCCATGAAGGTATGGATTTCATCACCTGTACGATCCATGAAACCGGTGTTAATGAAGATGGTACGGTCTTTTGCCTGAGCAATACAGTTTTTCAGGTTAACCGAAGTACGACGCTCTTCATCCATGATACCAATTTTCAGCGTTTTCGCAGGTAAACCAAGCGCCTGTTCAGCACGTTCAAACAGTTCAACCGCAAATGCAACTTCTTCCGGACCGTGCATTTTTGGCTTAACGATGTACATAGAACCGGTACGTGAGTTCTTGATCGTGTTCTCACCACGGATATCAGCCACAGAAAGCAATGGAGTTACCAATGCATCCATAATGCCTTCATAAATTTCTTCGCCATCTACAAGGATCGCCGGGTTTGTCATCAAGTGACCCACGTTACGAAGCAGCATCAATGAACGGCCATGAACCTTGGTCTCACCGCCTTCAACATTTTTGAAAGTACGGTCAGCATTTAGTTTACGGGTAATGGTCTTGCCATTTTTCTCGATAGACTCTTCAAGCGTACCTTTCATCAAGCCTAACCAGTTACGGTAGCCTTCTACTTTTTCTTCAGCATCAACTGCTGCAACAGAGTCTTCCAAGTCCTGAATCGTCGTTACAGCTGCTTCAAGCACAACGTCTTTTACGCCTGCAGCATCTGTTTGGCCAATTGGGCTGTTTGCATTAATCTGGATGATCGCATGCAGGCCGTTATTTTTCAATACAATTTCAGTCGGTGCAGAAGCTTCGCCATTGTAACCAACGAATTTAGAGCTATCCGCAACAGTTGTGGTAGAGCCGTCTTTCAGCGTTACAACCAGTGCATTACCTTCAACTGCATATTTGGTTGCATCAGCATGTGAACCTTGTGCCAGCGGGAATGTTTCATTTAAGAAGTTTTTCGCGAATGCGATAACTTTCTCACCACGTTTCGGGTTATAGCCTTTACCTTTTTCAGCACCATCTTCTTCAGAGATCACGTCGAAGCCGTATAAAGCGTCGTATAAAGAACCCCAGCGTGCATTCGCTGCGTTCAGGCAGTAACGTGCATTACGTACTGGAACTACCAGCTGTGGGCCAGCCAATAGTGCAATCTCTTCGTCTACATTTTCAGTGCTGATCTGGAAATCTTCTACTTCTGGTAATAAGTAGCCAATTTCAGTCAAGAAAGCTTTGTAAGCTTGTAATTCAAATGTGTTATTGCGATGCCATTCATCAATTTTAGCTTGAATATCATCACGCTTAGCCAAAAGTGCTTTGTTTTTAGGGCTAAGATCAACAACGACTTGTTCAAAGTTTTTCCAGTATGTTTCGCTGTCCAAACCAGAACCTGGTAGTGCTTCATTTTCGATAAAATCGTAAAGTTCTTTAGCAATCGCTAACTTGCCTTTTTGAATACGTGCAGTCATTGTCTTTCCTGATATTGCTACTTTTTATACAAGAGATTCTAGTATACCGATTAAAATCTAGCTGAATAGTACTATCACACCGCAAAATAATGAGCATTTTTCTAATAAGAATACCCTCATATTCTTATTAAATGATGTCACACACGATGCAATATCATCCTGCTAAATACCCTCATGACAGTGTATAAAGTTTTTGAAATGTAGAAATTAGACTTAAGTTCAGATTTTTGAATAAAAGTTGTCCGTTCTTTTTATACAAGGTCATATTTAGATCAAGATTAAGCCATGTTTGGCTGAGCTTGTCGATCTTTGACGCAATGGAATGCATAAAAAAGCGCCGGTCATGACCAGCGCTTGTTGTATTTATTCAGGCTCACTTGAAGCTATTTTCTCGATCTGGCGATGTTCTGAATGCAGATATTCATCTGATTGCATCTCTAGCAAACGTGAACGGGTCCGTTCAATTTCGAAAGCCAGTCGCTCACCTTTATAAAGATCAATAATATTATCTTCTGAAGTCAGCAGTAATTTGACTCCACGGTCATAAAATTCATCGACCAGATAAATAAAACGGCGTGTGGCATCATTTAGGAAATCGGTTAAATGCGGCACATTGCTGACCAATACCGTATTGTAGATATTCGCAATTTCAATGAAGTCAGCCGGACTACGCGGTTTTAGGCATAGTTCAGAGAACTCACACCACAACACATCTTCAGTATGTGCCACAGTTTCAACAATGCGGTTATTGATGATGATTGGTTCTTGAGAAGAGGTTTGGGTTTGAGTCAGTGCGGTATAGCGATGTGCCAACCAGTTTTTATTATCATGCGTTAGTGGATATTTGAATAATTGCGCCTGCTTTAAGACACGTAAACGGTAATCCACACCAGCATCTACATTCAGAATGACACAGTTTTTCTTGACCATTTCAATGGTTGGCAGAAAACGGTCACGGTGAATCCCGTTTTTATATAAACCATCCGGTGCAATGTTCGAAGTCGCTACTAGCGTAATGCCACGTTCAAACAGCTTCTGGAACAGATCACTCAGAATCATGGCATCTGTCACGTTAGATACAAAAAATTCATCAAAGCAGATCACCACAGCATCTTTATAAATCTGATCCGCTACGAGATCCAGCGGATTACGCTGACCTGAAAGCTTGTTTAACTCACGATGCACATGCTGCATAAAATGGTGAAAGTGCATACGGGTTTTGCGGCGAAATGGAATCGATTCATAAAACTGATCCATGAGCCAGGTCTTGCCACGACCTACTCCGCCCCACATGTATACACCCTTCGGCGAAGTCTGACGGCGGAAACGGCGAAAGGCTTTCTTAGACGCTTTAAAGCGCTGAATTAATTCCAGCCAGGTACGATTTAGCTCATGTACTGCCATGGCCTGTGCATCATCAGGCATAAACTGTCCTGAAGACAAAGCCTGTGCATAACGTTCTGCAGGAGAGATCGGACTAAAAGCGGTGCTGTGCTGTGAATTAAAATCGGACATAGGTTTCGTACTATTCAGGATCTGTTTAATTATAGCGGAGTTTAGAACGCACACTATAACACTTTGGCATTAACTAACTTAGGCTATTTTATATATTGCCGAGGACTTTGCCCAAACCAACGCTTAAAGGCATGGTTAAAAGCAGCCGGTTCGGAATAACCCAATAACTCTGCAATCATTTCAATCGAATACTGTTTATATTCAATGAGTCGCAAAGCTTTATCTTTAATAATCTCTTCGCGAATCTGTTTATAACTGGTATCGAACTGCTGTAATTGATGGCGTAAAGTACGTTCTGGAATATTCAGAGCCTGAGCCGTTTCAGCCATACTTGGCATCAAACCGGTTTGCAGCTCCAGATAATCCTGTACTCGCTGTACCACAGTCGGGACATCAGCATCTTCCGCCAGACGTTCCAGTTCAGCCAGACACTTTGCTTCATAGACTGCAAAGGTCTCCGCATCTGCTGAAGGAATCCGGATATCCAAAATGGCCTCATCAAACCAGAATGCAGCTCTTGCAGCACCCAACTGTACCTGTGTTCCATAATAATCATGATAGATTTTCTGGGTAGCAGGTTGTTCCGGTGCGGCGAAAGGCAGTTCAATCTGCAAGTCAGGCTTGGACAAACCCATCATCTTGTAAATATCGCGAATGAACTTGAAAGTACCTGAAATCTCAGCTTGCGCGACCAGCATTCCCAGATGATCTTCCGTTTTCTTGGGATAATAGCAAAGCGCACTGCGGTACTCACTTTGCTCCACTCCCAACTGACCGGTAAGATGCGTCAATTGCTGAAAACGAATCACCTGATGCATCGCATCACGTACGGTTGGACTGGTCACCAGCAACATCAGCAAAGGCCCATAACCTGCCAAAGCATAATGCTGGCCGATCAATAAACCCTGTTCTGGCTGGATATCCTGACCCACCACCTTGAGCACATCATATTCCACGCTTGGGTGAATAATTGAAGTCGGATCAAGCGCATCAACACGCAAGCCGATATTTTGCAGTTTTTGATCGACCTCTATGCCAGCCTTGCGCATGCCCTGGATCAGATACATCAGACTGAGAACAGAACGTTTCATAACCATACAAATACAATGTGATAGCTCTAGTTGTACTATAAAAATAAGCAGTCGGCTATTGCCGTTTAGATCAATTTTATATCTAATAGCCAGTTAATAAATCAAGATAATTATCCATTATTAAAATAAGCAAGGAATGCGAAGATGCTGGACAATACAAGCCCTACCCACACTCATCCTTATACCAAAGTGGCCATTATTGGTGCCGGTTTTGGCGGGATAGCGATGGCAATACGTTTACAGCAGCAAGGCATCCATAATTTTATTATTTTAGAAAAAGATAGCGATTTTGGTGGAACTTGGCGCGATAATCAGTATCCGGGAGCGGCCTGTGATGTGCAATTACATATGTATTCCCTTTCCTTTGCTCCCAAAACTGACTGGTCAAAACGCTATGCCGAAGCACCGGAAATTTTTAGCTATATTCAGGATTTAGTCAGTCATTATAATCTTCGGGCTTTTGCTCGGCTGAATACCGAAGTACTTGGGGTTCATTACCAGCAAGACCGATGCTTATGGCAGATCCATCTGCAGGATCAAAGCATTCTGGAAGCCCAGTTTGTAGTATTTGCCTCTGGTCCTTTACATGTTCCTCAAATTCCCCATATTGCGGGCATTGAAAAATTTAAGGGTAAAATCTTTCATTCTTCTCATTGGGATCATCGTTATGATCTTAAAGGGAAAAATGTCGCATCGATTGGGACAGGTGGCAGTGCAATTCAATATACCCCTGAAATTGCACCCGAATGCAAACAGCTCTATGTCTTGCAACGCACTGCAGCTTGGGTCATTCCACGGGATGAACGCTTATATCATGACCTGGAAAAAAAGCTGTTTTCCAAATATGAATGGTTCCGCAAATTACACCGGATTCGGCTGTACTGGTCCAATGAATCGCGTGTGGTGCCTATCGTAAAACCAACTGTCATGAAATATGCTCAGAAACTCGCAGAAGCTTATATTCGCTATCAGGTCAAGGACAAGGAAACTGCCAAGAAGTTAACTCCAGGCTACATCATGGGCTGTAAACGGATTCTGGTGTCTAATCAATATTTCCCCACCTTTAACCGTAAAAATGTGGAACTAGTGACTGAAGGCATTCGTGAAGTGACCGAAAACAGTATTATTACAGCAGATGGTAAAGAACGTCCGATTGACTGCCTGATCTACGGTACCGGATTTATTACTGATCCTAGAATTTATCTGAAAAATTTTGATTGCACTGGCTTGAATGGCATTCACTTAAATGATGTCTGGAAAGATGGTGCCGAAAGCTATTATGAAATCTGTGTGAAAGGTTTTCCGAATCTGTTCCAGTTATTAGGACCGAATACTGTGCTGGCACATAACTCAGTGCTTTTCATGATTGAAGCCCAAGTAAGTTATATCCTGCAAATGATCGCCCTAGTGGATCAATCACATAGTGATGCAATTGTGGTCAAAGATCAGGTACAGGAAAAATTCAACCAGGATGTCCAACATATGCTGGACAATACGGTCTGGCAATCTGGCTGCGTTAGCTGGTATCAGCAGGAAGGTGGGAAAAATTTTGCCTTATGGCCTACCTATACCTGGAAATACTGGCTCAAAACCAAAACCCTTAATGCAGCAGATTATTATTTTTTAAATAAAGCCAGTTAAAAGCCCTTCACATTCATAGTGCTAGCGATGGCATAATAAAGACTGATTTATCATACTTTTTTATTATGCAATCGCTTTGGTTAGTATCCCAGCTTCTGGTCTGTTTAGTGCTTGGTTTTGTTTTTGCGAAACGGCTTCCTGCTCCCCTCACAAAAATCTGCTTTAAGGTTCTTCCGTATTTTAGTTATATTTTGCTGATTGCCATCGCTTTTGAGTTTTCTGAACTTTTAGCGGAATTACCTCATCCTGCTCAGATTCTAAATACCTCTATTACAATTGCTTTTCTCACCTCTATTGGGGCATTTGGCTGTTGTTATCTGCTCTTTAAATGGGCAGATTTCCAGCCTTCTTCTGGACGGGTATCCACTGAGCTAGTGATTAAATCACTGGTCAATATCAGTTATGCGTTCTTTGCCTTAGCCGCTGGATACTTGCTGCATTATAGTTTCACTCAAATAGGGCTTTCTGTTCAGATCAGCACTTGGCATTTATTACTGGTTTTTATGTTTCTAATTGGACTGGATCTCGCCTACTCACCACTTGATCGCTCATGGTTGAACTGGAAAATCCTGCTGGTTCCGGCAGGTTGTATTGCTGGTTCATGCGTGGCAGCAATTGTCTATTCTTTCTGGAATCCAGATATTCATTTAAAAGACCTGATTATGCTGTCGCAAGGTTATGGTTTTTATTCCATGTCGGGTGTTGTCGTCACAGAACTGAGAAATGCAGAACTGGGTAGTATTGCCCTGATGAATGACCTGTTTCGGGAAATTTTTGCGATTTTACTGATGTATTGTGCCGGCTGGCGTTACCCAAGATCAGCAATTTCTGCTGCAGGTGCGACTGCGATGGATGTGACTTTACCCATGGTCAAACAGGCCTGTGGCAATGATTTTATTCCACATGCCATGGTGAGCGGTTTTATTTTATCTGTATTGGCGCCAGTAGCGGTAAGTGTGTTGACGGTAATTTAAAAATCCCTCCCGACCTCCCTTTTTTAAAGGGAGGAGAAGTCCCCCTTTCATAAAGGGGGATTTAGGGGGATTCAATTAGAAATAAAATAAACTACGGAATATTAAAAATTCAAATCAACCCTACTCAATGAATCTACTACTGTCTCCATCATCTCTGAAGCGAGTTCTACAATATCTATGCTATCAAGGCCTGACATCCAGTCCCATGAACCCGACTGTGCCTGTTGTTTATATTTTTCCTGCTGTTCGAACTGATCTGCTATTTTTTCCATCTCCAGCCTTTGTTCTAGCATCTTTTGTTCTGGTGTCTTTATTATTCTCATTTGAAATTCCTTTTTATTTTTATACAGTTTTTCTCAATGTATAAAAAAAGCCTTTCATATGAAAGGCTTTTCATCAGGTAACCGGAATTACAATGTTGCCAAAATATCTTTTAGAGTCTGACGAGGATTTTCCGACTTGGTAATTGGTCGTCCAATCACCAGATGTGTTGATCCATCCAGCATTGCCTGTTTTGGTGTCACAATACGTTTTTGATCGTCTGCATTTGAACCTTCAGGACGAATCCCAGGAGTGACCAGTGCAAAGTCTTTTCCAATGGTTTCACGCAGCATTTTCGCTTCTTGTGCGGAACAGACCACCCCATCCAAGCCACTATCTTTGGTGAGTTGAGCCAGACGTTTTACATGTTCATTAGGCTCAATATCCAAGCCAATATCTTTCAAGTCTTTACGCCCCATTGAAGTCAACACAGTTACCGCAATGAGTTGAGTCTTATAGTTACCTGCTTTTAAACGCTCAACACAGGTCTCCATCATTTTACGACCACCTGAAGCGTGGACATTGACCATCCACACGCCCAAGTCTGCCGCAGCACATACCGCTTGTGCAGTGGTATTCGGAATATCATGGAACTTCAAATCTAAAAACACGTCAAAACCTTTGTCTTGAAGTGCTTTTACAATGATAGGACCTTCATGAGTAAATAACTCTTTGCCCACCTTTACTCGACATAAGGCAGGATCGAGCTGCTCTGCAATCGTTAAGGCATCAAATTGACTTTTAGCATCCAGTGCAACGATGATACTCATGAGAAGACCCTTCAAATTGACAAAATTAAACCATTATACGGACTAGCCCTATAACAACCAAGAATATTTTCGCAAAAATGATTTTTTGATTCAAATTAAGTCATTTATTTATATAATTTTTATATATTTCTTCTAAATATAATTTAGCAATAAAAAACGCCTTAGAAGCTAAGCTAAAAGGCGTTTAATCAAAACAGGCGAAGTAAAAAAATCAGTAGATTACTTCGACTTCTCATTTTTGTCTAAAGCGGTGCCGATGGCCTGTCATTAGAATTAATATCTAATACTGTTTTCTCATGTCGTGTATGAGCTGCCGCTTCTGCTGCCATCATCTTGGCAGTATTCAACTGTTCCTTACGTAGATGTTCAATATCTTTACGTAGTCGTTTAATTTCCCAATTACTCTGAAAAACGCGGAAAACCTGCACACCGAGTAACAAGCCAACCACTATTCCTAAGGAAAGAGTCAAAAGGAGCAATAACCCTAAGCGCATTGCAGGAACTTGAGTAAATAACAAGTCCACTGAGACCTCAGTCCCGTTTTGCAACACCAAAGCTAATGAATAGCCAAAGACGAGCAATAAAAGAATGACCAGAACGTAACGCATGAACACCCCGTAAATATCTTGTTTATTTGTTTGCAGATTCGTTTACTGCATCACGAAGTGCTTTACCTGGCTTAAAGTGTGGAACAGCTTTTGCTGCAACTTCAACAGATTTACCAGTTTTAGGATTACGACCCACACGAGGCTCACGATGATGCAATGCAAAGCTGCCAAACCCGCGAATCTCAATACGGTTATCAGATGATAAAGCTTCAATCATTTGATCAATCATAATTTTAACTGCTTCTTCCACTAAAGGTTCAGCCAAATGCGGATTCTTTAGCGCGATGCGCTCTATTAAGTCAGACTTATTAAGTGCTTCAGTAGTCATCTGCGACCTCTTTAATTATCAAGCTACTCGGGATCTATTTTCCGATAATAACCTGTTTAAATACAAAACGGTAGCGCAATAATTAAATACTACGCTACCGTTTACAGTATTTGTGTAAAAAGTATTACTTAACTTACATTAACAATACAATTCACCATCTACTCTTAGTGATTCATTTGCGCTTTGATCAAGTCACCAATAGTTTTAGGACCATTGTCTTGACCAGCAGCAGCTGTTTTCAGGTTAGCAACAGCTTCTTTCTCTTCAGCTTCGTCTTTCGCTTTGATAGACAAGTTGATAGAGCGAGATTTACGATCTACATTGATGATCTTAGCTTCAACTTCTTGACCAACTTCTAGGAATTTAGTCGCATCTTCAACGCGGTCGCGGTTGATTTCAGATGCTTTAAGAGTTGCTTCAACTTCATCAGCTAACTTAACAGTAGCGCCTTTAGCGTCAACTGCAGTTACAGTACCTTTAACAAGCGCACCGCGTTCGTTAGCAGCTAAGAAATCGTTGAACGGATCGCTGTTCAATTGTTTGATACCAAGGCTGATACGGTTGCCTTCAGCATCTACAGACAGGATAACTGCTTCAACAGTGTCACCTTTCTTGTAACGACGGATCGCTTCTTCGCCTTGTTCGTTCCAAGAGATGTCAGACAAGTGAACTAGACCATCGATACCGCCTGGTAAACCGATGAAGATACCGAAGTCAGTGATTGACTTGATAGTACCTGAAACTTTTTCACCTTTGTCGTGGTTCTTAGCAAACTCTTCCCATGGGTTAGCACGAGTTTGTTTAATACCAAGAGAAATACGACGACGCTCTTCGTCTACTTCAAGAACCATAACATCAACTTCGTCACCGATCTGAACTACTTTAGATGGGTGGATGTTTTTGTTAGTGTGGTCCATTTCTGAAACGTGTACTAAGCCTTCAACGCCTTCAGCGATTTCTGCGAAACAGCCGTAGTCAGTCAGGTTAGTTACGCGAGCTTTAACGATAGAACCTTTAGGGTAACGGCTCATAATCGCTAACCATGGATCTTCGCCTAATTGTTTAAGGCCTAAAGATACGCGGTTACGTTCGCGGTCGAATTTAAGTACTTTAACAGTAACTTCTTGACCCACTTCAACAACTTCTGATGGGTGCTTGATACGTTTCCAAGCCATATCAGTGATGTGAAGAAGACCGTCGATACCGCCAAGGTCAACGAATGCACCGTAGTCAGTAAGGTTTTTAATAGTACCAGTAACTGTTTGACCTTCTTCAAGCTGAGCAAGAAGCGCTTCACGGTCAGCTGAAGATTCAGCTTCCATAACAGCACGACGTGAAACAACAACGTTGTTACGTTTAGCGTCAAGTTTGATTACTTTGAATTCTAACTCTTTACCTTCCAAGTGAGTAGTATCACGGATAGGACGAGTATCAACTAAAGAACCTGGAAGGAACGCACGAACTGGACCGATGTCAACAGTGAAACCGCCTTTAACTTTACCAGAGATAACACCAGTAACGATTTCGCCGTCTTCAAAGATTTTTTCAAGTTTAGTCCAAGTCTCAGCGCGTTTAGCTTTTTCGCGAGAAAGAACTGTTTGACCCATACCGTTGTCAAGTGCTTCAACAACTACGTCTACAGTGTCGCCAACTTGAACTTCAAGTTCGCGCTGTTCATTTAAGAACTCAGCACGGTCAACAACGCCTTCAGATTTAAGGCCAGTGTCAACAGTTACCCAATCAGAGTCGATGCTTACTACAACGCCTTGGATGACTGCACCCTTTTCAACGTTGAGGTTTAATTCACTTTCTTCAAAGAGGGCTGCAAAAGATTCGGTCATGATATATCCGATAAAGTCAGCGGTCTTGGATCAGACAAGGCCGGTTTAATTAAGCATCTACATAGTCCATATAAAACTGATCAAGCTATGCGTCTGCTGAAATAATAGGGTTATTGAGCTAATTGCTGATCCACATATGTGGTCATCAGCTTGAATACTTCATCGATATTCAGATCTGAACTGTCGATGATGTACGCATCAGCAGCAGGTTTGAGCGGAGCAACAGTGCGTTCCATATCTCGTTTATCCCGCGCTTCGATATTAGCTAAAATGTCGTTTATTTTAACATCCAGCCCCATACCCTGCAACTGCTTTACACGTCTTTGCGCACGGGATTCAGCCGAAGCTGTCAAATAAATCTTGGCTTGTGCATCTGGGAAGATACTGGTCGCCATATCGCGGCCATCTGCCACTAGACCAGGAGCTTGAGCAAAAGCATGTTGACGGGCCACCAGAGCAGTTCTAAGTTCAGGAATTGCAGCAACTTTTGAAGCATACTCACCCACCCGTTCGGTACGGATAGTTTGGGAGACATCTTCACCATTCAGCCATACCTGAACACCTGATTCAGTGCTGACAAATTGGATATCCAAATTTGTTGCAATTTGTACGCATTCAGCCAGTTTAGTATCCAGTTCATCGAGTAAATTATGGTGATGCAATGACAGTCCTAATAAACGATACAAAGCCCCTGAATCCAGTAAATGAAAATGGTAATGTGCTGCAAGTTTTGCAGCCAGTGTGCCTTTGCCAGATCCACTTGGACCATCAATGGTAATAATTTGAACTGTCATTACTTTCCCGTTATTTATACAGATTTTGCAAGTTTTGCGAGGCCTAGTTTAATCCCTGTCTTGAGCTGTGCAAGAATTAATTTACTGACAAATGGAAGACGTGCCTGCAATTCTATCGTATAAGTCACCAGACTTTTGTTATCGTCCAATGCTTCAAACTCAATAATACCCAAATGATGTTTAATCAAAGGATTCTTTACGATCTTGTATTCAATACGGGAGTTCGGCTCTAGCAAGGTAATTTGCTCTTTTAGCGGCTTGACTGGACCTAAACCCATGCTACGCACAGAACCCACACCATCTGGGCGCTCAGGGTCTGCCGAATCCTTAATCCGTTCCACCTGCATTGGTGCAAAAGCCACGTTATAAGCATCGTGTTTAGACAGCAATTCAAAAACCTTATCAATCGCTGCTGGGAATTCTTTTTTTACCTGAATCGCATTTTTCATTTTTCTTTTTCCTGAAAATAAATGATTTTAAAGTGAGCAAAGTTTAACGAATTAGATTCGATTTATTTATGAGCATTCAGTAATTTTTCTTGCAATTTCAGCTGGCGTTTTTGTTCACGACGCAACTTGAAAAATGCACTCAACTGCTCAGCACACTGCTGCTGCATACAGCCCGAGTCAAATAGAAATACATGATTATAGTAGCCAGTCTCAAAAAGCTTGCGTGCACTCACCAAAGAACCTGCTTTGGGCTCATTTGTACCAAAAACGACCCGTGAAATACGCGAATGCACCAATGCTCCTACACACATGGTGCACGGTTCCAGAGTTACATAGAGGACAGCATCTTCAGGCAGGCGGTAGTTTTTCAGGTTCTGACAAGCTTCACGTAATGCTACGATTTCAGCATGGGCAGTCGGATCATTTAAAGAAATAGGCGCATTGTAGCCACGGCCAATGACCTGATTTTGACTGACAATCACCGCACCTACAGGAATTTCACCCTGCTCAGCAGCAAGTGCAGCCTGCTCATAAGCAAGCCGCATCCAGTATTCATCGGTAAATTGTGTTTCGGACATTCAGACTTAAATCACATCATAGTGCTTGAGTAGCTCATTCCAGCTTTCAATGGTGGTTACCGGTGGATTCTGAGACAGAATGCCTTTCAGGCTTAAATCACTACCCTTTTGCCATTCTGGAGACAGATCTTTATCAACCAGTCGTGCACGTACACCTTCAACAAAATCAGGATGACGGATTTTCCAATCTGAAATCTGGGTTTCCAGTTCAAAAATTTCATTCCATGAATGAACCTGTTTACCCCATTGCCATAATAACCAGCTTAGAGCAGCGGTTGCAGGTGAACCTTTTTGCAGGTTTTCGCTGGCCTGACGCAACCAGTCACTGCGCGCATCACTTAAACCAATAATCGATTCATAATCGTGCTCGAAGTTTACGCCACGACATACACTGTGGATTACATCCAGTGAGTTTTGCAAAGGACCCGGGCCTACCGGACGGTGCATGCTGTTCAAGGTGTCATCAATCGCACGGAAATCCCCAGCTGGATAATGTTCCCAGTCTATATTTACGACCTTATCTAATACTGAATCACGCTGTGCATCACAGATATGAGTCGCCCAGCCAATACCGTAAGCACCCGCAGCAGTCATAATGGAACCCGTTAAACCTGTAAACAGGCCAATCGCTCCACGGTCTGCTAGGAAGCGGGTCGCACCCACATCTGGATATAAACCAATATTAATCTCAGGCATGGCCAGACGTGAATACGGCGTCACCAAACGGAATGGAGCCGCCATAAACAGGCCTAAACCACCACCCATAACATAACCTTCACCCCACACCAATACCGGCTTGGCATAGTTATGCAGCAATAGATCTAGCGCATATTCCTGTTCAAAAAACTTATTAGCGGTTGCCACTTCATCATTAATTACTAACTGACGCAGCTTACGTACATCGCCACCGGCACAAAATGCTTTCGGGGTAGTTGAATCCAGCCAGATCGCTTTTACGCTATCATCTGTATGAAAGTCCTGAAAAACTTCCAGTAGTGCAGAAACCAGAGATTCATCTAAAGCGTGTAATGATTTTGGACGATTCAGGCGTACAATGCGCCAGCCATTGTTGGCTTGTTCAACAATCAGGTCCGGATGGTAAGGTTTAGTTACAGGAGAATAAGTCATGCGTCCAGCTGCCAATCTATAGGCTCAATGCCATGTTGTTTGAGATAATTATTCGTTTTCGAAAAAACTTTACAACCAAAAAAACCACCCCGGTTTGCTGACAAAGGCGAAGGATGTGCTGCCTTTAAGACCAGGTGTTTATTTTGATCAATGCGCTGTCCTTTACGCTGTGCGTATGCGCCCCAAAGAATAAAAACGATATGCTCACGTTGTTCATTCAATACATCAATGACGTGATCTGTGAATTCTTCCCAACCACGTTTCTGATGTGAAGTTGGCTGTGCTGCCTCTACAGTCAGTACAGCGTTGAGCAGAAGTACACCCTGTTCCGCCCAATGAGTTAAATCACCATGTTTAGGGATTTTTACGCCTAAATCATTATGTAACTCATGAAAAATATTACGTAAAGATGGAGGTAATGCAACCCCTTTTTGCACCGAGAAGCTTAAACCATGCGCCTGATTCGGACCATGATAAGGATCCTGACCAATAATCACCACTTTAACCCGGTCTAATGGCGTCGTATTCAAAGCATTAAAAATCAGGTGATTCGGTGGATAAATCACCTTGTCTGCTTTTTTTTCTTCAATTAAAAACGTTTTTAACGCATCCATTTTTGGACTCAATAAAAACTCACTGAGTCCATATTTCCAGCTGTCATCTAACTGAACTTTATTCAGTTTCGCAATTTGCTGTTCATTTAAAGACATGCTTCAATCCTAAATCTATGTCAGTCTGCGTTTATATTCGAATTTTTAAGGCTGGACTTGCAGATCCACAGCCGGATTATGAAATGGAAGACCCTGTTTCAGTTTCGCAAACATCTCTGGATCTGTCCATTCTGCCCGCACCTGCTCCGAGAATTCAATCTGTTCCAGGCTAAGTGGACCCATCTGTGTATTCTGGATATCTTCCAGGAAGCTTTGCGCATAGCCGGTATCAGTCTCATGGACAATCACAGAGTAAACTTCAACATCCCCTTCACCATTCTGGGTGACAGTAGATATCAGTACCTGCTGAGCCAAGAAGAAGAAAATACGTGAAAACTGTTCTGCAGATGGCGAAACCGGCAAAGATACCCAGCGTGCACTAAAATTCTTGCATGCCTGAATATATTCAGGATCATCTTTTTGCCAAAAGCAGATCGCATGGTCAAAAGAATCAAAAAAATCCTTAATCACCCCTTTGAGCAGACCAAAATCATATACCATCTGGCCATGATCCAACTTCGACGCTTTCAGCAATAACTCAACTTTATAACTGTGACCATGAATCGAACGTTTACAGCGATCCGAGGTGCAGTTACGCACAATATGAGCATTTTCAAACTTAAATAACTTACGAATTAACATATGCCGTAATGTCGTCAAAAAATAGGTGAATTAATTTCAATTATAAAGCAAAAGTAAACCGATGAGGATTAATTTTGCAGTTCGTCATGATAGGCAAAAGGGATTGAAGCGAAAACAGATTAAATTCCAAAAAATGAGATTATTTAAAAATGGTGGAATTTTAAAAAGGTGCCATGCTTCGATAGGCAACATAAACCTTCTTGTCCTGCCGCACCAGATCACTACTAAACTGACGTTTACGTTCACTCAGCATCACTTCGATACGTGCTTTAAAGTGATTGGATTGCACTCCAAGCAGGTTATTAAACAGGTTGTGTTTGGCTGCATCCACCTGAGCAAAGGGTTCTAGTGTCCAGAGATCAGCCACATTGGAAAAATATTCCAGATTTGCCTGACGGCGATCCAGCAATTGCTGCACAGTATTCACATCCAGCTTTTCATCCATGCTCGCCAAAAGAAATGCAGATGCGGTATTAATATTGACCATAGTATCTGCTACAGGCGCAGTACTGAGATAAGGTGCAATTAGTTTGTACTTATTTTCTTCAAAGCCTCGTACCAGTTTCAGCTCTTCAACGCTATGAAATTTGGCATTCGGAGGTAGAGAACCATTCGGCAAGCCCTGATAATAATTAGATTCTGCACCCATTGGGCCACTTGGCATTTCATCTTCATCCTGCCAGTCAATCACAGCTTCACTCAACTGCTCTGGCAATCCAGCACGTTTTAATATCAGCTCGAACCAGGCTTTAGCATTTTCATTCACTGTGCCTTCAGCTGTAATCAGGCTATTTAAATTAAACTTACCTGACTCATCTTGCAGTATTCCCGAAACATAACCATCTTCAACCGGAAAAGCCGGCATCGGCTGCGCCCAAGTTTCATTTAAATGATCAACTTCTGCTGCATTCTCTGCGTCATCCACCAGTAATTCAGAAAAAAACGCCTCAGCACTTTTGGCATACATCAAAGACTGGTTTTGTCGCATTAAATAAGCGGTACTTTCAGCAGTTGCGGCCTGACGTTTAGCAATAGTCGCAGCCAAAATAGTTGCAAGTGCCACCATCACCAGAATGGTAATCAGAGCAATCCCCTTCTGCTGTTTGATCATCATTGCTTTGTTCATCTGCATTTTATTATTCTTTGTCAGGTTAACTTTTGGGTTTCAAGCAGGAAATCTGTATTCAATAAACTGAAAACCCACTCATAACTGACCCCATTAACCATTAAGTTGATTTTAATGCCTTTGGGCAGACGCTGTTTTTGCTCAACCTGATTTAAATCAAAAGATGAGTCTGGCCATTGGGTCATTTCATTCGGATTAAGCACTACGATCTGAAACTGCTCAACCTCGGACAACAACACACTGGATTCAGGTTGATCACGACCGGTCTGGTTTAAATTCCGGTATTTCAGGCGATACAATTTTTGCTCATCCGCCCGGTACTGATATTCAACCCGTTCATCTGGAGAAATCCCCTCTTCTAGAGGATCGGTGACTCCAGTCTTACTAAAGTTAAAACGTCCGTTTTGCAAAACCAGTGCCGGCTGAATATCACCATTAATATTGGCCGTCAAAGGCACCGCCTGCACCGTATCACGCAAGATCTGCTGATAAGTATCTTGTAACTGGCTTAAGCGCTGTTCATGCACCGCATTACGGTCTTTAGTTTGTACAATATAATCAAATACTTTCCAGCCTAGAGCAGAGAGTACGGCGAAAATTGCAATAGCAACCAGTAGTTCGACCAGCGTAAATCCCTTTGACTTCATGGCATTTCATTCATCCGGTGATTAAAGAACATCAAGCTGCTAATTCCATTTTCTGCCTGACCGGTTTCAGTATTGACCAGACTCACTTGTAATTCAATGCGTTGTACATTAGGACTTACAGTGGGTTCACTGCGCTTATCAATTTGCCAGGTTTCGCCCTGTTGAGTGAGTTGTTTAGATTCTGTACCAGTAAGCCACTGCTGATTAATTTCCATCAGTGCCGCTTCATTCAAGGCAACAAACTGGGCTTGGGTTCTCAAAATGGCATTCGAAGTCGATTGGGTATATTGCATAGCAACTTTAGTCAGGGTCATGGCTGCTGTGGCAAAGATCGCCAGCGCGACCATCACTTCCAGCAAGGTAAATCCTGAGGCACGATTAAGTCGAGTAATCCTCGACCTGAGCGGCATTATCGCGCAAAAAAGTCCGAAAGCTGTGCTTGAGGAGCCGCGATGAGTGAAACGCTGTTTCACCGCTGCGCAAGACGAAGAGCTATACTCGGATTGCACACGATCAGCATTTGACTTAAACGGCTTGATTACATCAGCTTCGGCACTCTGCTTGAAACCCCTAGCTTTCATGGACTTTACCCAAGTGATCAATTTCAATCGGATTGCCCACTACACGATCTTCCAGATAGAACTGGATTCTGACCGGTTTAACTTCACCATTGCCTAACCAGATCAGCTTGGGTGCATTGGCTTCAGTAAGATCCCGATTTTGGGCATTATTATAACGCTGCTCTAAAGGCTGAATTCGGAAAGAGACCTGCTCCGGTAAACTGCGCAGATTAAACTCCACATAATTTTGCCATTTCTGCTGATTTAAAGTCGATTCTGCCTGATTAGGTGAACGATATTCCACGATCCCGTAGCGAAATGGTGAAACATCAGTGGCAGCCTGAACATCAAGCGCAAGAATACGGGATTGATCATTGGATTCCCGCAAGATTCTTTGCAAATCCAGTAACAGGACTTCCCGCGCCTGCATTGCCTTGCGCTGATCTACCCCACTAATATTGAGCACGACCAGTGACGCCATAATACTCATAATCACAATCACCACCATCACTTCGATTAGAGTGAATCCACGAATGGAGGCGTGATGTGATCTGATCATAGGCAACTCTTAGGCGAACTGCTCGGCAGGATGGACCTGTTTCGGTAAAGCTAAAGCTTGATCAATAAGGGCAACGCGCAAGGTATCGCGTGAACCGAGATAGCGCTGATAAAAACTGGAGTTCAGAATCGCAGCTGCACCATGGGTCATCGACCAAATTGAGGCCAGATAATCACGCACCGACATGCTGCTATTGATTGAAGCCAAATAGCTTTCAGTCATACGGATAATCAAACGTAAGCGCTGTTTGCGCACCTGATAAAGTTCGCTAAACAGGTGCTGAATTCCAACACCTGTTGTAGAAAGACGTTCTTCAATCTGATGAAAAAGGACAGTACGTTCAGGGTGATGCAGATGATGCAACATAAAGAATGCCAGATGTTCAGGAAAAGCCTTATCACTATCCTGGATCATTTCCAGCAACATGCGCTCATTACGGATAATCAGCAATATGTACAATTCATCTTTACTCTGGAAATGCTTATAAAGAGTGCCTTTGGCCAGATCCAGTTCTGCTGCCAGTGCATCCAGGGTCATCCCTGCTTCACCATTTTCTAGCAGTAACTGTTCTGCAACTTGAAAAATCAAGGTTTCTCTTGCTCGAAACTGAGCCTGACGATCCATCTTCACCCTATAACTCTCTTGTACTCTTATCTAACTTTACTTACTTTGAATTCAGAAGATTCTCAAAGTTCTGCTTTGTGATATAAGCCATTTCTTCTAGCGACTTATCATATACATCGCAAAGCGCTTTGGCTACATAAGGAACGTATTTTGGTTCATTAGATTTGCCACGATATGGCATTGGAGCAAGGTAAGGACTATCCGTTTCGATTAAAACCCGATCAAGTGGAACCTGTTTGGCCACGTCACGCAAATCCTGGGCATTTTTAAAAGAAACAATACCGGAGAAAGACACATAGTAACCGCAGTCTAAAACAGCTTTAGCGGTTTCCCAGTCTTCGGTAAAACAGTGCAAAATGCCATGGGTAGATTTCTCTGCACGAATAATATCAACCGTGTCATGCTTGGCAGAACGGGTATGCACAACGACAGGTTTTTTCACAATTTGTGAGGCATGAATATGACGGGCAAAACAGTCTTTTTGCTCGGCAATAAAATCGGTGCTGTGATAATAATCGAGCCCCGTTTCACCCAGCGCCCAGACTTTTTCCGGTTGTGCCAGTTCAACCAGATATTCAGTGGTCGCACGCGCCATTGTCGCCGCATCTTCGCAAGGATGTACACCGACGGTATAACCGACATCAGGATGACGGGCCGCGATTTTCGCCAGCTCGATATGATCATCCAGATCCACCGAGATACTCATAAACTTGGATACGCCTGCTTCACGGGCCTGAGCGAGCGCCTGATCCAGATCACCGTTATAAGGTGTTAAATCGAGCAGCGTTAAATGGCAATGAGTATCTACAAACACAATGAGTCCCTACCAAAGGTAAATTAACTACATAGTGTAACTTTTACGTCCATCAGATTTAAGACCCGCAACCAGACGATCTGCTTCATTTTTGAAGAAAACGCCTTTTTCACCGGTGAGCTGAATCCCAAAACCTTGTGGCTTGATGCCATTCTGCTTTTGAGATATCCAGATTACTTTTCCGGTTAATGGAATTTTCTGCGTCTGTTCAGGTAAAGTCGTCAAAACAAAAACTTCTTCACCTAATTTTACTGGCTGCTTGGAAGGAATAAAAAGTCCACCACCTACAACATATGGCATATAACTGGCAAATAGTGTTTCAATATCCGGAATATTAGCCTGAATAATACCGCCCATACGTGGTTGCATCTTGTTTTCCCCTTAAGCTAAAGATTCATCAGCTTGATACACAATTCATCGAGCACCAGATTACTTTGTACGTTCTGCTCAAGATATTGTTTGGCTCGCTGAAAATCCTCATAAATTTTAAAAAGTGTTTCCAATGAATATTGTTCGGCCAATACATTAAAGTCCAGATCAATGTTTTTTACGGCCTGATTTAGCTTGACACAAATTAAATCGGACAACAAGTATTCAAACATTTGACCAAATTCACCAAAACTCAGGCTTTTATTCCATTTGGTCGCAATTGCCATTGGCATATTTTTTTGAATGACCAGTTTTTTCCAGTCTTCCATGAATTCCTGACGTAATGGCAACCAGGAACTTTGTGCAACCTCAATCGCTTGCAAAGGCATCTGATTGGATAAATTCATTAATAGCTGCTGCTGGCTCGAACCTGCTTCAGGTAACTGCGCCTCTACATATTCACTAAATTGCGCTGATGAAATCCGGTCTAAAGCAAAATGCTGTAAACGGCTGCGAATAGTTGCAGGCAATTTCAGATAATGATCCGCAAGCAGAATAATGACAATATTTTCACCCGGTTCTTCCAGAGTTTTCAGCAAGGCATTAGAAGAAGCAATATTTAATGCTTCAGCGGGTTCAATGACAATGACACGCCAGCCATCGACGGTCTGCTGTACAAAAGGCAGAAGATCACGGATCTTTTCAATTTTAATTTTGGCATTCTGTTTTTTATTGTCTTCATCAGTGCTGATATAGACGTAATTCGGATGGGTATCCGCTTTCAGCCACTGACAACTGCCACACTCACCGCATGACCCCTTAGGCTGACGGTTCAGGCATAAAACCCAGGCCAGAAACTGCTGGGCAAAGGCTTCTTTACCACAGCCTTTTTTTCCATAGAACAATAAACCATGCCCAAGCTTAGGAAAACGCCCGGTTAGCGTATCCCAAACCTGTTGCTGCCATGGATAAATCTGTGCATTGACATCAAGCGGCATGGAGAATTCTCAAATTAAGCAAAAGAAGATGGATCCATCTGGTTCAAGCGATCTAGATCTTCCTGCGTATCGACACCTGGCGGTAAATTGGTTTCTGCCACAGCAATGGCAATACGGTGACCATTTTCCAGTACACGTAACTGTTCTAAAGATTCCAGTTTTTCCAGCACACCCATTTCCCAGGTTACATATTCCTGTAGCAGTTTCACGCGGTAAGCATATAAACCCAAATGACGATAAGCCTGATCATGCAGTTTCTGTTCAGCTAGCTTGGCACCATCACGGTCATAAGGAATCGTAGCACGACTAAAATACAGTGCCTGATTGTGCTTAGACATCACAACCTTAACGATACTGTCACGCTTGAATTCCTCTAAATGATGAATTGGCTCACACAGAGTCGACATTGAGCAAGCCGGTTGATCTTCTAAGAGTTGCGCGACCTGTTTAACTAACTGAGCTGGCAATAAAGGTTCATCACCCTGTACATTCACAATAATGTCATCACTCGCCCAGCCCTTGATTCGAGCTACCTCGCTTAGACGATCGGTACCTGATGGATGATCTGCTGAAGTCAGGACCACATCAACACCTTCAGCACGGCAAACTTCGGCAATACGTTCATCATCTGTTGCCACACACAGGTCATCAAAGCCCTGTACTTTTTTGGCCTGATCCACGACACGCAGAATCATCGGACGACCATGGATTTCCAGCAAAGGTTTACCCGGCAAACGTGAACTGGAGAAGCGTGCAGGAATAACTATATGTTTCATCGTAAATAAACCTTAGGAAATAGAAATACCCTGTTGCTCTAATTGCTGCTGCAATATTGTATAACAGGCAGGTGACAAGACTGCATCGACCGGCACCACCCAGATATCCCGCTGATAATCTGGATACTGTTTGAGTAATGCCATAATTTTAACTGCATCTTTTTCAGTAGTAATGATCGGACTATTGTCATCGAATTGCAGATCTTCAATTTCATAATCATGATGATCTGGAAATTCATGACACTGAAATTGCTGCAGCCCCAGATGTTCTAGTGTTTGATAAAAACGCTGTGGAAAACCGATGCCGACTACTGCATAGAAAGCCGCAGTTGGATCAAAGCTTTTGATAACATCCTGATTTAATAAATACGGCTGAGAGGCTGCAAGATGCATATGCAAAGGCGAAACTGGATTTGCTGCATGTTCAATCACGGTACCTTTTTCCAACCGGGTAACGGGTTCACGCAGATAACCTTCTGGTAAAAGTTTCTGGTTGCCCAAGCCTCGGTTATTATCCAGCACAATCCATTCAATCTGACGATTTAAAGCCCAGTGCTGCAAACCGTCATCACAAATAATTAAATCCAGTGCATGCTTTTCTAGCAGAAGCTCAATGCTCTTTTGACGATTTGGCCCTACAGCCATCGGCACACCAGTCGCTTGGACAATTAAGGCTGGTTCATCACCTACCACTTCAGGCAAGGTATTTAAATCTACATAAGCAGGAAAAGGACCTTTACCACCATAACCTCGACTGATTACACCAATCCGTAGGCCTTTTTCAGTGAGGTAATCCACCAGATGAATCAGTAAAGGTGTTTTACCACTCCCACCTACGGTAATATTTCCAATCACCATTACTGGAATAGGTGCGGTATAGCTTTTTTTAATCCCTTTACGGTAAAGCCAGTGGTTACTGACAAAACCCAAGCGGTAAAGCCAGGACAAAGGACGCAGCACAACCAGCCACTTTGCCTGTGTATTCCAAGCATCCTGAATGATCTGTGCCAAAGCCATGACTTAATGTTCCTCGAAATTACGTTGGTGCAGCTGATAATAAGCACCTTGACGTGCAATCAGCTCAGCATGATTACCCTGCTCTATAATACGACCTTGATCCATCACTACAATGCGGTCGGCATTTTCAATTGTTGATAGACGGTGGGCAATCACAATCGTAGTCCGATCTCGCATCGCCTGATCAAAGGCACGCTGAATAAAGTATTCAGATTCATTATCCAGCGCACTGGTCGCTTCATCCAGAATCAGAATCGGTGCATTTTTCAGAATAGCACGGGCGATCGCAATACGCTGACGCTGACCACCTGACAGATTCAGACCTTGAGCACCTAGTGGCGTATCATAACCTTGTGGCAAGGCCATAATGAAATCATGTGCATAGGCAGCTTTTGCCGCTGCAATGATTTCTTCATCACTCGCATTTTCTAGCTGGCCATAAGCAATATTTTCACGAACAGTACGGTTAAACAGCACTACCTGCTGGTTTACCATCGCGATCTGGGTACGTAAAGCAGTCAACTCATAATCAGTAATCGGTTTTTGATCCAGTAAAATTTGCCCGGATGAAGTTTCCTGATAACGTACCAACAGATTCACCAGCGAGGTTTTACCTGCTCCTGAACGCCCAACCAATGCTACAGTCTCGCCCGCTTTCACTTCTAGGTTAAAGTCATGAATCGCATGGTGACCATCGCCATAAACCAGATTGACATCTTTAAATTGAATGTTGCCTTTTAAGGCATCATTGAGTTTCCCGGTATTATGCTCTTCAGGCATATCTAGCAATTCAAACACAGAATGTGCGGCCGCCATACCACGCTGAATTTTTTCATTCACATCAGTTAATGTCTTGATTGGTCGCGCCAACATGCCAGCAGCTGTAATATAAGCAACAAATTCACCCGCAGTCGTATCTCCCAGAATTTGTGGGCGCAACGCAATATACATCACGATACTGAGTGAAACTGACATGATTAACTGTACTACTGGACTGTTCAGCTGCTGTACTGCCACCATTTTCAAGCCACGGCGTAGATTTTCCAAAGAATTCTGTTTAAAGCGTTCCTGCTCATAAATCTGACCACCAAAACCTTTGACAATCAGATTGGCATTTACCGTTTCCTGAACCACATGGTTCACATCACCCATAGTGTCCTGAACCTGTTGTGATAGCTTGCGCATCCGTTTTGAAGCTTTACTGATCACAAAACCAATCACGGGTCCAAAGATCAGAATACACATGGTTAAACGCCAGTTGGTATATAAAAGATATCCCAATAAGGCAATTGTGATCAGACCTTGCTGAATGATCGTTCTAAGTGCTTCAGTTGAGGCTGCGGTGAGCTGCTCAACGTTATACATAATTTTGGCCGTAATATGACCGCTGGTATTGTCCAGAAAATATTGCGCAGGCAAACGCAATATTTTGGCAAAGACTTCCTGACGAATATTAAATACCAGATTACGGGAGATGACCGCCGTATAATACCCACCGAGGAATAGGCCTAAGCCCCGGAAGAACATCAGTACTACCACTAAGAATGGGAAAAGTAAGGTGAAACCCTGGTCTCTGTTTTGTATCGCCTCAATGATATATTCCAGTAATTTGGCTACAGAAACTTCTGTCGCCGCATTAATAGAAAAACCAAGCAGGACAATTAAGGCTGTGCCCCAAAATGGTTTTAAATAGCTTAAAAGGCGAAGATAGACCTTAAAATCGTGCTTCACTAATAACCTCGAGTTGGTACTTTCGTACTGATGTTGACATTAACAAAGCCAAGTTGCCCTGCAACGTCCATGACACGAATAACATCCTGATGTGTCGCTTTTGCATCAGCGGCAATGACAAACATTAAATCACGACGTTCATTCGAAATCTGTTTAATTGCCGTATTTAAATCTGCTGCATCTTTACTGGCAATAGACTGACCATTCACGGCATAGTGGCCATTGGAATCCACAATCACTTCAATTTTCTGGTCAAAATTCTTGGGCGGTACACCTTGCGCATCTGGAAGCGTCAGGTTCATCCGGCTCATCTGGTTAAACGTGGTTGAAAGCAGCAGAAAGACCAAAATAAATAGCAGGCAATCAATCATGGGCGTCAGATTGATATGTACATCTTCCACCTGGTTACGTTTAAATTTCATGCCCCTGCTCCTAACTTGCTTTCTTGATGCGTTCTTCTACATCATCTGAAGCATTTAAATAGAACAGGTTGGCATGAAATAACGTTGCTTGCTGTTCAAGTTCCGCCACATATTCCTGAACCAGACGCTGGAAATAACGATGTGCAAATAAAGCAGGAATAGCAATCAGCATACCCGCTGCTGTCGTGATCAGTGCTTTGGAAATACCGGGCATCATTAAAACCGGGTCACTATTAGTACCGACATCAATCATTAAGAATGATTCGATAATCCCAATGACTGTACCCAGCAAACCGAGTAAAGGCGCTACTGCACTCAAAGTACCCAGAAAATTAATATTCTTTTCCAGATAGCCAATTTCCTGTGAAGCTACCACTTCCATCTGGGCACGAGCATATTGCTCAGACTGGTGACGCGCTTCAAAACCAGCTGTAAATACACGACCCAAAGTACTGTTTTTCAAAGCTGAACTTTGTTGCAGCTTTTGCATGGCTTGGTCTGCATTTTGTGCAGGACCTATCAGAAGTGAGTTGGGCAGTACCAGACTCTTTTTTAAACGAATGAAGCGCTCGACCGAGATCGCCAGCATAAATATCGAACACAATACTAGCGGCAGCATCAACCAGCCGCCTGCTTTAACCAATTCCCACATCTGATTTATTCCCCAATAAAAACAAATTTTAAATTAATTATTCATCGCCCAGGATTGAAAGAATCCCGTCCAGCTCTTCTAAAGAATGATAGCTAATGACCAGCTTGCCTTTCCCTTGCTTGTTATAGTCAATTTTAACATCCGCACTAAAGCGCTCAGACAGACGCTGAGTCAACTGCTGAATGTCTGGCGCAATCGCTGCTTTTGGTTTTTCTGTTTTCGGTGCATTGTAGTCGCGTACCAACTGTTCGGTTTGGCGTACTGACAGACTCTTTTCAATGACCATCTCAGCAACTTTAAGCTGATCTTTAGCCTTCAAAGTCAGGATGGCACGTGCATGTCCCATATCCAGCAAGCCTTGCTGCATAAAGTCTTTTACTTCTTCAGCCAGAGTTAGCAGACGCAGTAGATTACTTACTGTAGTACGTGCCTTACCGACGGTATCGGCAATTTCCTGATGGCTTAAACCAAACTCGTCATGGAAACGCTGCAAAGCCATCGCCTGATCAATCGGGTTCAGGTCCTGACGCTGAATGTTTTCGATTAAAGCTAATGCAATTGCGACCTGATCATTCAGCTCACGCACAATCGCAGGAACTTCAGTCAGACCTGCTAACTGTGCCGCACGCCAACGACGCTCACCCGCAATAATCTCGTATGGATAGCGTTCATCATCGACCGGACGGATCACGATTGGCTGCATGATGCCATGCTTCTCAATCGATGCGGCCAGTTCCTGCAGATCCTGCTCATTGATATAGCGACGTGGCTGATATTCACCACGTTTCAGCAGATTGACATCAATCTGTTTCAACTGACCATGATCAAGACCTTGTGCTTCGAGTTGTAATTTTTCTTTTTGAATTGATCCCAGCAAGGCATCTAAACCACGACCTTTGGCGAGTCCACGTTTCTTGACGGTCATGCTTTACTTCCTTTTTTCACTTTGCTTTTCTTTAATACTTCAGCTGCCAGATTTAAGTAAGCAACTGCACCCTTTGAACTTTTTTCAAAATAAATAACCGGTAGACCATGTGCCGGCGCTTCAGCTAGACGGATATTACGTGGAATCACGGTTTCATAAAGTTTTTTACCAAAATATTGCTCTAACTCTTCTGAAACATCACGGGTCAAGGCATTTCGAGCATCATACATGGTACGCAATACACCCACGATCTGCAGATCTGGATTAAGTGCTTGCTGAATGCGGTCAATGGTTTGTGTCAGATCAGCCAGGCCTTCGAGAGCATAATATTCGCATTGCATCGGAATAATCACGCCATCCACTGCTGCCAGTGCATTCACGGTAATCAAGCTTAAGCTTGGTGCACAATCAACAATGATATAGTCGAATGAGGATTCAATTTCCTGCAAAGCTTCACGCAAAATAAATTCACGGCCTTTTTGCTCAGCAATCGCCAGCTCCACACCAGCCAGGTCACGGTTTGCCCCTAAAACCTTGTATCCAACTTCAGCCTTGGTGATCGCAGTTTCAATCGGCACTTCACCCAGCAATACATCAGTCACTGAATACAGCAGGTCATTTTTCTGAATCCCCGACCCCATGGTCGCGTTACCTTGAGAATCCATATCCACAAGCAAAACGCGTTTTTTTAGCACAGCGAGAGATGCCGCCAAATTTACTGCGGTTGTGGTTTTACCGACACCACCTTTCTGGTTGGCAATCGCAATAATTTGTGCCATGTTGACCCCGATCCTTCAAAAATTTTAAATACGTTTTAATAGAAGTAAATGACGTTGTTCGTCCAAGCGCGGAACCTTCAGTTCAATAATCTGACAGCTAAATTCATCTTTTAATGCTGCCACTTCCTCTTCAGGAATCAAACCTTTCATGGAAGCAATAATACTCTGCTCATGCATATACGGTTTAGACGCATTCACAAAATCTGTCAATGAAGCAAATGCACGACTGGTAATCACATCAAACTGACCCAGCTCATTGATACTGTCTTCATTTTCCACACGGGTTTGTACTGCAATGACATTTTTTAATTTTAGGTCTGCAATAAACTGCTTGAGGAAACGAATTTTTTTACCATTTGAATCCAGTAGTACGCAATCACGCTCAGGCTGACATAAAGCAATGATCATGCCCGGCATACCACCACCAGTCCCAATGTCGAGCAAACGACCTGCAGGCAAATCCTTTAGAATGCTTAGACTGTCAAGCAGATGCTTAACCAGCATTTCCTTAGGATCACGGATTGCAGTCAAATTGTATGCTTTATTCCACAGTACCAAAGCATCCTGGTACTTGAGTAATAAATTTAAAGCTTCATCCGACAGCTCTAAACCTAAAGCCTGGCTACCCTGCTTTAGTTCTTGAAAAAACGTGTGCATAAACAATCAACGCTCGAAAAAGTTAAGTGGAAGTATACCGTTTTCTCTATATTGGCACAGTAGGGAGTGCTTAGTGAATATTCACTTAAGCAGACTTCCCTTCTCGGATCATTAAATCCAGCGCATTCAAACGCTCAGGCGTTCCCACATCCACCCAAATACCTGTCAATTTAGAAGCAGCAATCTTGTCTTCCAGCATTGCTACTTTTAATAGTGGTGCTAAAGGACGTTTTCCAGCTTCTAAGTCTGCAAACATTTTCGGGTGAATTACTGAAACACCGCTAAAAGTCAGGTTTTCACCCGCCACCTGCTGATCAAAGGTATAAGCCTTGCCATCTGCAAGCGTGAAATCACCGTTTGGATGCTGTTCCGGGTTTTGTACCAATACCAGATGTGCCAGATTTTCACCCAGCTCAACATTCAATAAAGGTGCAAAGTCCATAGTCGTCCAGACATCGCCATTGACCAGAATGAAAGGCTCATCACCAAGCAGTGGTAAAGCATTAATAATGCCACCGGCTGTTTCCAGACCTTCACCTTCATGTGACCATAAAATCTTGACACCAAACTGTGAACCATCACCCAACGCCTGAGCCAGTTTTTCACCTAACCAAGCCGTATTAATGACAACTTCATTCACGCCCATCGCAGCCAGTTTTTCAATATGCCAGACAATTAGCGGCTTACCACCCACTTCTAGTAAAGGTTTTGGGGTATGCAAAGTTAAAGGACGCATGCGGTTGCCCAAGCCAGCCGCGAGAATCATCGCTTTCATTTAGGCCGCTACCTCGTATGAACCATATTTTGCTTCAAAAGCTGGCATCACTTTTTCATGAATGAACTGCATAAATGGCTGTAATTCAGGATAGTCTTTGGTTTCTTCCAGCAGATACCACATCACACGTGGCAGGTCTTTGAGATAACCTGATTTACCATCTCGCTCAAACAAGCGGACAAAAATACCTAAAATCTTGATATGGCGCTGAATGGCCATCATATCCGCATCTTTTTTGAACTGTTCGAAATCACGGTCCTGTTTTGCCGCTGCTGGTAACAGGTCATAGAACACTTTAAACCAGCGATACACCCGATCTGCATTCCACTGCACATAGGCATCACGGGTAATCGAAATCAGGTCATAGGTATCAGCACCGATTACTGCATCCTGAAAATCAATCACACCCAGTTCGGTTTCATTTTCGATTTTCATCAGGTTACGGCTATGGAAATCACGATGCACAATGACTTGTGGTTGTGCCAAAGCAGCATTCGCCAGTATCGCAAATGTGCGCTTGATCAGAGCGGACTCTGATTCTGTTGGCTGAATTTTTAGAGCAGGCAGCATCCAGTCAGTCAGCAGCTCCATTTCAGAAATAAGCTTCTCATAAGAATAAGCAGGAAACTGACCTTCTCCAGGAATGGACTGCAGCTGAATCAGCTGTTTAAAACTTTGCTCATAATAGGCATCAACTGTCTGATCATTTAGCAGATTTGATAACAGCACATCACCAAAATCTTCGAGCAGCAAAAAGCCATTTTCCAGGTCTTTGGCCACGATGTGTGGAACACGTACGCCATGGGCATCAAAAAATTCATCAATCGTCACAAAAGGCACACAATCTTCTTTTTCTGGTGGTGCATCCATGAGCATAAATGTTTTATTATTCAGTTTGATTCGTGCATAACGACGAAAACTTGCATCGCCTGCTAAAAAATGTGTTTCAAATTGATCTGAACCGAGTACAGAAGCAATCCAAGATTGTATCAATTGTTCGCGTTGAGTATTCATTTGCAATAAATTCTAGTACAGGCTGAGTTTTTAAAGTGCTAAGTGTAGCTACTTATCAACTTTTTCTCTATGATGCGACAATAATTAATTGCGATAAAAGCATGATTGGTTAATGAGACAAATGAAGCATCACTTTAAAATAAACCCTCTAGCGACTGCGATCTTAACCCTTTTATGTAGTAGCTCGGTCTCAAGCTATGCTGCATCAAATGACTCATCCAATGTAAATGCGGAACAACTCAAACAGCGCATTAATGAGACCTATCCCGGTGAAGCATTCTTCTCACAATATTATGTGGATAAATCTTCACCAGAAGCACAGCAGCGTCAAGGTAAATATCTCAGTTCAGCCTATTGTGAAGGTGCTTGGGTCACTCCTATTGCACCTGATGCACCGACGATTGACCCTGAACAGGCAACTTCAACCATTACTGCAGACTATGGCCATTATAATCCGGCCGGTGATTCCTACTTAGAAGGCAATGTGGTCATTGATCAGGAAGGTCGCCAGATTCGTGCGGAACGCGTGACGATTGATCAGACTCAAACTTATGCTAAGGCAGAAGGTCAAGTCCAATTGGCTCAAGGTGGCTTGATTTCGCAAAGCGATGATATCAATTACAACCTGAAAACCCAGCAAGGTGACTTAAACAACAGTTTCTTCATTGCCGAAGAACAGCATGCGCATGGTCGTGCTGAAAAGATTGCCAAAACCTCTGACGATACGCTTGAACTGGAAAATGCCACCTATTCCACCTGTCCACCTGAACAGAAACCGACCTGGAAAATTCAGGCAGATCAAATCAAGCTGAATCAGGAAACCGGTCGCGGTGAAACCCGTAATACCAAGCTCTATGTGAAAGATGTTCCGGTACTCGCTGTTCCTTATTTTAACTTCCCAATCGATGATCGCCGTACCACTGGGATTCTGACGCCAACTTTCGGATTTACCAATGATGGCGGCCTGGAATTAGGTGTGCCGGTTTATCTCAATTTGGCACCACAATATGATGCGACCATTACGCCACGTTATATTAGTGACCGTGGTGCGATGCTGGATGGCGAGTTTCGTTATCTAACAGAAAACTATGGTGAAGGCCGGATTTGGGGTGGCTACCTGCCATCTGATGAAAGTTATAGCAATAAAGACCGTAAAGACCTGCACTTCCTGCATAACTGGCAAATCAACGATCAGTTCTTAACAAATTTTGAATATAATTACGCATCAGACAAGGACTTTTTTGCCGATCTGGATAATAACCCAGATTCAAAAACAGACCTGAACTTGCGCCGTGCTTGGGAAGTTAATTATAAAAATGGTATCCCCGGCTTAAAAGCTCAATTTAAAGTTGAAGATTTCCAGACGCTTGATCCTGCCGTTCTGGATGAAGACCGCCCTTATGCGCGTTTGCCGCAGCTTTTGGTGAATTATAAGACCGGTAACCCACTGGGTTTACAATACGAATTTAATAACGATACAGCTTATTTCCAGAAAGACATCAGAAATATCGAAAATATTGATACCGGTGATGAAGCCATCTATCAACCAAGTGGTACACGCATCTATAATGATTTCTCGGTACGCTATAATCACTTTACCCCTTGGTCATTCTTCATTCCTCAGGCAACATTACGCAATATCAATACTTTCTATGATCAAGATACTATTGATCGTATTAATAATAATCAAACCAGCTCATCAAGTGAAAATCATTCTATCGTAGTGCCACAATTTACGCTGGACACCGGTTTAATTTTTGAAAAAGATGGTCGCTATTTACAGACCTTGACGCCTCGCCTGTTTTACGCTTATTCACCGTATGAAAATCAGCGCAATCAGCCAAACTTTGACTCTGTCGTAGCCTCAATTAATTATGACCAATTATTTAGTGCACGCCGCTTCTATGGTAATGACCGCTTAGAAGACAATAACTTCGCTTCTTTAGGTCTTAGTTACAGTTTATTTAATGAAGAAGGTTTAGAGCGATTACGCGCCAGTGTGGGACAAAGTTTCTTCTTTGAAGATCGCCGTGTCACATTAGATCGTGAAGCAGATAAATTTGACCGTGAAAGCCATACTGGTCCAGTTATTCAGCTTAGAAGTCAGTTAAACAAAAACGTGCATGTCAACCTAAATTCTAGCTGGATGTCGAATGGCTCCAATGCCCAGCGTGATGTACAGGTTTATTATACGGGCGATCAGGGCAATCTATATAACGTAGGCTATTTCTATCGTAAAGATATTCCAAACCGCCAGGAAAGTTATGATCAGGTGGTTGGTTCATTTATCCAGCCAATTGCCAATAACTGGCGTCTGGTCGGCCATGCGCAATTTGACCTGGATAATAGTGTCGCACGTGAATATTTACTTGGCGTAAACTATGAGTCATGCTGTTGGGGAGTATCTGTCTATGGCCGCTCATACTACAATGACCTAGACGATATCAATGACCCAGATGTGAAAGCGAAACGTGCAGTAATGGCTGAAGTAACACTTAAAGGTCTTGGCGGGTTGAGCAACAAGCTAACCTCATTACTAGAAAATCGTATTCTAGGTTTTAACAATATCAATCAAACTTGGACAGAACGTTAATGAAGACAAAACAGTTAAAACAAATTTTTAAAGCGACCGCACTTGCGCTATGTCTTTCTTCAGCGATGACGACTTTTGCTGTTGCCCAACCTAAAGATGAAGTTGTAGCTGTTGTCGACAATAGCGCTATTCTGCGTAGTGATCTGGCACAAAGCGTTGCTGAAATTTCTCACCAGTTACAAAAGCAAAACAAGCCTGTTCCACCGCAACCTTATCTTGAACAACAAGCACTTGAACAGCTAATTGTACGTCAGGCTCAACTGGAACAGGTCAAACGCTACAATATCCGTCCAGATGAAAAATCTTTAAATGAAGCAGTGCTTAAAGTAGCACGTGAGTCAGGCTCTCCTAGCTTGGAAGCTTTCCAGCAAAAACTAGATGCTATCGCGCCGAATACGTATGCCTCTTTACGTAACCGTATTGCTGAAGATCTGGCACTTAGCCGTTTACGCCAGCAAGCAGTAAATTCACGTATCCAGATCAGTGATCAGGATGTGAAAAACTTCCTGAATACACCGCAAGGTCAAGCTCTGTTAGGCAGCCAGGTACATGTTCTGCATTTACGTATAACCGGAGAAAATGCTCAACAGATTGCTTCGCAAGTAAGAAATGATTTAAGCAGCAGCAATGATATTCAGGCGATCAGCAAAAAATATTCAACTGGCGATATTAAAGTAGATGCGTCTGATATGGGCGTGCGAAATTTATCAGAAATCCCAGGCGAACTCGCTGCACGTGTTTCTACTTTGCAAGCGGGTCAAACATCTGAACTGATTCCTGCGGCAGATGGCGTGCATGTCCTGAAACTTTTAGAGCGTAAAGGTGGTGAGCAGAAAGCATTGGTTCCTCAGTACCAGACCCGTCATATTCTGATTCAAACATCAGAAGTGGTTAGCCCAGAAAATGCTAAACAGATGATTGATAGCTTATATACGCGTCTTAAGCAAGGTGAAGATTTTGCAGTATTGGCGTCTACTTTCTCTAATGACACAGGTTCAGCGCGTGATGGCGGAAGTTTAGGCTGGGTCAGCCCAGGTGTCATGGTACCTGAATTTGAACAGCGTATGAAAAATACGCCAGTAGGTCAAATTAGTGAACCGTTCCAGTCACAATTTGGCTGGCATATCCTGCAAGTGACCGATACACGTCAACAGGATATGACTCAGGAATATCAGGAACGTATGGCACGCCAGATCCTGGGTGAACGCCAGTTTGATGCTGAGCTAGATAGCTGGTTACGTGAAACCCGTAGCAATGCCTATGTAGAAATCAAAGATCCTCAGCTAGATCCTAAACGCGCTCGTTAATTTAAGAAAAGAAAGCCAGCATAATGCTGGTTTTTTAATGGCTCCATTCTTTAAGCAATAAAAAAGCCTCTTATTAAGAGGCTTTTTTATTTCAGATCCGATTAACGATTGTTTTCGTCGTCAGAAGAATCTTCAAATTTTGAATCGTTATCAAAACCAGCGCCTTGACCACCGAAACCAGCGCCTTGACCACCAAAGCCAGCACCTTGACCACCGAAGCCACCTTGACCGCCGAAGCCTTGACCACCGAAGCCACCTTGACCGCCGAAGCCTTGACCACCGAAGCCAGCGCCTTGACCACCGAAGCCACCTTGACCACCGAAGCCACCAGCAGCGCCTTGACCACCGAAACCACCCGCGCCACCTTGACCACCGAAGCCCGCACCTTGTGAACCAGCAGGAGCACCAGCTGGACGAGGGTTACGTGCAGGTACTACTGTAGAAATCGCATGTTTGTAAACCATTTGGCTTACTGTATTTTTTAATAATACAACGTATTGGTCAAAAGACTCGATGTGACCTTGTAATTTGATACCGTTTACCAGGAAGATAGAAACTGGAATACGTTCCTTACGGAGAGAATTCAAGAATGGATCTTGTAAAGTTTGACCTTTAGACATGTTATAACTCCAAAAATTTAAAAATCAGCGCAAAAAACTATCTCTATTTTTCAATTAAAAATTATAAAAAAGATAGTACTCAAATTTTGCTTTATCCGTGACAGTTTCGCAAGTCTTCTTGGGCCTGCTCGAGCGTAAAATATGTTGTAAATTTATGCTTTTCTTGCAAAGATCTCAACCAGGTATATTGACGTTTGGCAAGTTGTCGTGTCGCAAATAAAGCCTTATCCTCCATTTCCCGTTGTTTTTCATGACTTAGGTCACCTTTTTTTAAGAATTCTATGGCTTGGCGGTAACCTACTGAACGCATTGAGGGTAAATTTTCGTCAAAATCGTATTTTCCCATTAATCCTTTAACTTCATTTAAAAATCCGTTTTTCCACATAATTTCAAGACGTTTTTCAATACGTTTGTGCAATTCTAACCGATCGGGCATTAAGGCATAATTATGGAAACTGTAACGATATGGTAAATTTTTTGGTTGTTCTGCTTGTAGTTTTGTAATCGGCTCACCTGTTAGCTTAAAAACCTCTAATGCACGGATAATTCTCTGTTTATCACTGACTTTAAATTTCTGGCCTGCTAAAGGATCTACCTGACATAATTCAGCATACACCGCTTCCCACCCTTCACGAGCGGCTTTCTCTTCAATCTGGGCACGCACCGCATAATCTGCACTTGGTAAATTATCAGACAAGCCTTCAAGTAAGGCCTTAAAATACAGCATGGTGCCACCCACCAAAATTGGTGTTTTACCACGCGCATGAATATCATCAATCAGACGGCAAGCATCTTCGACAAAGTTTGCTGCAGAATAGACTTCGAGCGGGCTAATAATATCAATCAGATGATGCGGATAGCGCCCTAATTCCTCTTTAGATGGCTTCGCTGTACCAATGTCCATTTCCCGATAAACTAGCGCAGAATCGACAGAAATCAGCTCAAAATGACCTTGCTCGTATAGTTCACATGCCAAAGCAGTTTTACCGCTTGCAGTTGGTCCCATTAAATTGATGACCGGCAGTTGATTGGACATGTAAGGCTACTCTCCTCGAGCGAAAAGTTTATCAAGTTGAGACAATGGAAATGCTCGCCAGGTTGGACGACCATGATTACATTGGCTCGCAAATTCAGTTTGTTCCATCTGACGCAGCAAAGCGTTCATTTCAGACAGGCTCAACATGCGATGCGCACGTACCGCACCATGACAGGCCATGCCCGCAAGAATCTGATCCCGTTTCTGCATTAACCCTTGCCCCTGATCATTCGGATCCAGATCATTCAGTAATTCAGGGATCAAGGCATCAAAATCAGCTTTATGCAAAATGGCCGGTACACCCCGTACAATGACCTGTTCATCACCATACTGGTCAATTTCCAGACCTAACCGAGCAAGTTGATCTTTAAGCTCGTCAACACGCATGGCTTGCATACGACTAATGCTCACCACTTTAGGAATCAGCAATTGCTGGGATATCCAGAATTCCGGTTTATCCCAAGCCATTTTCATCTGTTGCAGCAGAATACGCTCATGCGCCGCATGCATATCTACGATGATTAAGCCTTCGGTATTTTGCGCTAGTATATAAATACCATGCAGCTGGGCGATCGCAATCCCCAAAGGATGCTCATCCACTTTACTGTGTAAATGTGACTGCAATGCATCCGATGCTGAAGTATTGGTTTCCGGTTCAGTTTCTCTTAAAGGCGCGAGATAACTTTTCAAGGCATTATTCAGCTGCTGTGAACCCGAATATGACTTATTATAATCCTGCGCATAATGCACAGTTTGTGGACCTGATGACTCGAAATCCGTTAACACATCAGAAGCTTCTTCTTCATGCTGACGATACGGAGATGTGACTGGAATAACCGGTTGAGTGGCTACGGACTGATGCAGGCTAAACTGCTCTTGATAGCGCGGCTGAGGTGTTATCGCAACAGCTTCAGACTCAGTTTTCATCGCCTCAGCCAGATCAGCACTCGCAGTCTGAAATTGCGCCAGAGTTTCCTTGGCATAGTGACGTACAAATTCATGTACTTCACGCTGGTTCAGGAAACGAATTTCGTGTTTGGTCGGATGTACATTGACATCGATGCTTTCTGGATCGATTTCCAGAAATAGTAAATAAGCGGCATGCTGATGGCCATGCAGAATACCATCATAAGCCATACGCAAAGCGTGCGAAATGGTCTTGTCTTTAACGATCCGGCCATTCACATAGACATATTGCAGATCGGCTTGAGCCCGTGCATCCGAAGGATGTCCGAGCCAGCCTGATAAACGCATATTGATACTGTCTGCATCAATCCAGTAAGCATTTTCAGTAAACTGACGGCCAAGTAATTGTTGCACACGTTGAAAACGCAAAGCTCCACTATCTGCAACCGGCAAATTCAGCTTGATGGTTTGGTTATGTTCCAATACAAAGCGAATATCGAAATGCGTTAAAGCCATACGGCGAACAATTTCTTCGATATGTCCAAATTCAGTGCCGGGCTTTTTCAGGAATTTGCGCCGCGCCGGAACATTGAAGAATAAATCCTGCACCCGGATCTGGGTACCTTTGGAGGCTGCGACCGGTTGAATCTCCTGATGATCAAAAGCCGTGCCGTTCACTTCTACCTGATAGCCAATGCCATCTTCATTCTGGCTACTGGTTAAAGTCAGACGAGAGACTGCGGCAATCGAGGCCAGCGCTTCACCACGAAAGCCCAAACTGGTAATCGCATGCAGCTCTTCAGCTGTCTGAATCTTACTGGTCGCGTGACGCATCACGGCTAGTGGCAAATCCTCATAATGAATGCCTCGGCCATTATCAATGATTTCAATCAGCGTACTGCCGCCCTGTTCCACCCGGATGATCAGCTCGGTCGCACCTGCATCAATCGAGTTTTCCAGCAACTCCTTGACCACAGATGCAGGACGTTCAATCACCTCACCTGCGGCAATCTGGTTCGCCAGCGCAGGATCAAGTGCACGGATACGGCGTATGCTTAAATCATCAACCATTTGGGAATTCACGCTCCAAAGCTTGCTGTAATGCCAGATTAGAAGAAATCAGACTTGCAGTACGGGTCAGCTCATCTTCTGATTTTAAAATTTCAATAATTAAATCGGCTTGCGGGATTTCATCACCCCCCTTAGAAGGCCATTCAAATAGAAATAGCGCATTGGGAGTTTCTAAATAATCCCGGATTCCCATCAATTCAAGTTCATAAGGGTCATTGAGACGATATAAATCAAAATGAAAGATATCCTGACCATTCACCTGATACGGTTCCACCAGCGTATAAGTCGGACTTTTTACTGAGCCTTTATGACCGAGTTGTTGTAAGTAATAACGCGTCAGCGTGGTTTTCCCCGCACCCAAGTCACCAATCAGATATATAACGCCCGAAGAAAAATTATTTGCCAGAACTTTGGCCAGATTTTGGGTGTCATCTTCATGTTTTAAAGTGACATTAAATGAATAAGGCATATTACTCACGACATGATGAAAAAGAATAATTATGATAGCATCGCAACGCTTTAAAAGCCTATTCACCTCTGTGAGAAACTGTATTTTTTCACAGCATCCGTTCCAGACCAGAGATAGATCCACGTTGTGATGACTTCGACTGTTGAATTTAGCCCACCCATGCTGAATGGGGTTACGGCAAGTAAAGTATTCCTGCAAGCGACAGCTGATTCACCCAAGACAGTCTATTCCTATCTCTGTGCACAATTTCCACATATTGAGTCGAGCGAATGGCAATCCCGTTTCGATAATGGTCTGGTTTATGATGCTCAGGGTAATACCTTAAGCATCGAAAGTTCTTTTCAAGCGAATACTCATTGTTTTTACTATCGTTTTTTGGCACACGAAGTGCATGTTCCTTTTCAGCATCATATTCTGTTTGAGAATGAACATCTGCTGGTCGTAGATAAACCGCATTTTCTGACCATGAGTCCTACTGGACAATATGTACAGGAAACCTTGCTGGTACGCCTAAAACAGCAAACTGGAAATGAACATCTCACCCCGATTCATCGATTGGATCGTGAAACAGCAGGAGTGGTGCTGATTTCAAAATGTGTGCAATCACGTGGGGTTTATCAGCAGATGTTTGCGACTCGGCAGGTACAGAAAACCTATCATGCGATTGCGGCTTATCGTGATGATTTAAGTTTTCCGCTCATCACAAAGCTGAAAATGAAAAAAGGCCAGCCCTTTTATACCATGCAGGTGGTAGAAGGAGAGCCTAATAGCGAAACCGAAATTCAATTGCTGCAACATGATCAGCAATGGGGCAAATATGAGCTAAAACCGCATACAGGAAAGCAGCATCAGTTAAGGGTACATTTAAGTCATTTGGGGATTCCGATCCAGAATGATCCTTTTTATCCGCAGGTTTCCCATAAGGCGGATGATGATTTTTCTGCACCGTTACAGCTACTAGCCAAACACATTCAGTTTAGGGATCCCGTTACCCAAAAGCAGATGCAATTTAGCTCTAAACTTGAATTGACACTGTAAATCTCTTGTCATTACAGATTATTTTCTAAAAACGGCAACTTGAGGATTGAAATCCCGAAGTTATCGATTAGAATAAGGCGAAAAGTTAAGTAATTTAAAGCTTTGAAAATATTATGAGAAAAACTGAAGTTTATCAAATTCGCCTGGATTCCCAAGAAAAGAAACAGGCATTTGCAGTATTTAAACAATTGGGGATTACGCCGGCTCAGGCAGTTCGTCTTTTTTTTAAACAGGTGGTTCTGACCAAATCAATCCCCTTCTCGATTGAAAATCAGAATATCAACCTGGAACAGCTGATCAAGTTACGCAAGCAGAAACAGAATGAAATTAAGGCAGAACAAAGCTCAAGTCCAAGTGCTACAGCGATTCCAGCAGATCATCAGGAAATGAATCTGGATGATGATCATTTTGATTTATTTGAAGAACTGAATGCTATTTTAGGTGAAAGCGACAAAATTTAACATTGTTGCATTTACGAACAATTCTTAAGTTTCTCTCCTTTCAAACTTCGCTATGCTTGATGTTAATGATAAATAATAAAATTAACATGGAGTAAGCCGATGATCGTGCGACGTGCCCAGTCAGAAGATCTACCTAACCTGGCCGTTTTATTTGATGAGTACCGTCAATTTTATGGTACTTCTTCCAATCTGGATTTATCTTACGAATTTTTGAAACAGCGTTTTGAAGATGGTCAAACTGTCATTTTTATCAACACCAAGGATGATATTTTTACCGGATTTATTCTGCTGTATTTAAGATTTTCCTCAGTCGCATGTTCTACTTATTATGTGCTGGACGATGTCTATATTAGCCCGCCTTATCGCCGGCATGGTGCAGCCAAGCAACTGATTGATACTGCTATTTTATTTGCCCGACATGAAAATGCGCTTCGAATCAGCCTGGAAACGCAAAAAACCAATTATCAGTCACATAAACTTTATGAGTCACTTGGATTTATTCAGGACAATGAATTCGTGACATTCCATTGTTTCCTGAAATAAATACTAGACTTTATCCGGTACGGAATTTTGCCTGTGCCACTTGTTCTGCGTCCAGATAGGTCCATTCCCCTATTGCCAGCTCATTCAAGGCCAACGCACCAATCTGGGCACGATGCAGCTGTTCCACTTTATTGCCAACAGCCGCTAGCATACGTTTCACCTGATGATAAACCCCTTGATGAATGGTCATTTGCAGACGATTGTCATCCAGACGAACAATATCTGTAGCAGCAAAGGTGCCTTTTTCATTTCTCAATTCCACACCCTGTTCAAGCTGTTGAATCTGCTCATCTGTCACGGGATCGGCAGTAGTCATCTGATAGACTTTCGCTACATGTTTCTTAGGATGGGTCAATGCTTGTAGAAACTGACCATCATCGGTCAGCAATAACAATCCGGTGGTGTTCTGATCGAGACGACCTACACATTGAATTCCACGGTTTAACAGGATGTCATCAAACAGATCAAATACACTGAAATGATGGGTAGCCTGATGTGAACACTCATAATCTTGAGGCTTATTGAGCGCAATATATACTTTTTCCCGATAGCGATATTCATGACCATAGACGCTAAAGGTCAGATCTTGCAGATTCAGCTTATGCTTGGGATTATCAATGATTTCATTCTGAATCGAAACAGCACCATTTTTAATCAGTTGCTGACAATGTTTTCGTGAACCGAAACCTTGTGATTGCAACATTTTTTCCAATAGCATCTGTCTGAACCTGTTTATACGAACGATAGGCGCATTCTATACTGAAAACTAGCCAGATTCATTTCTTGTAGAGCATTCTCCCTTTAAATGGCTAAAAAGCCTATAATCCTGTGACTTTTCATTTTTTTATCTCCTCATGTCCCAACTTGATCTGAATCTGCTTGTTCTTCTGGTTCTACTGGCTTGCGGTATTTTTAGTCATAATACTGCTGTGACCATTGCTGCGGCCGTGTTGATCGTATTAAAAATCACGCCTCTCAATGAACTCTTACCTTATGTACAGCAACATGGCCTAAATATCGGGATTATTATTTTAACCATTGGCGTATTGACTCCGATTGCTAGCGGGAAAATTCCTGGTGACAGTATTCTTAAATCATTTCTGAGCTGGAAATCTTTACTGGCAATTGCAATCGGTCTATTCGTTGCCTGGCTTGGTGGACGTGGGGTGAAACTGATGTCGAGTCAGCCTGATGTCGTTGCAGGTCTATTAATTGGTACAGTCGCAGGTGTCGCGGTACTTCGTGGTGTCCCTGTCGGGCCATTAATTGCGGCCGGGATTTTATCGTTATTGATTGGAACGCAATAAGCCTTTAACCATGATTGTGCAATATTCTTAAAAATTAACATTCTAAAATTATGAACTGCAAAGTATTAAATCACATGATCAGCGACATGGATGTCGCTCGTTGGATTGAGGTACAGGATGTACCTTCAATCCAACAAAAGATTTTTGTTACTTTTGATCTTTCAAAAGTAAAAGCTCACGTTAAATACTAAAATTTAAAAACTCAAATTTTATTCCACAAACAGCAAAGCCAAACGTACCTGATCATAACCCATACGCGGACTGGTCAGTTCCACGATCGGACGTAATTTAATACTGCCGTCATCATTGAAATGATCTGAGTTTTGACGTTTAGTCAGACGCTTATAAATCTTGCGGACTTGTTCAACAACTTCCTCACCCGGATGAGCGACTGAGATATCCAGCCCTTGCTCTTTATGCAAACGTCCTAAATGATTAATAATAGTGGCAGGTGTCAAGCCACGTTCAGTGGCAATATCGGAAATCTCATAACCTTCTTCAAACAATTCACGGGTTTCATCCAAGGTTGCAGTCGCGTAGTTTTGCTTGCCACCATTTTTGGCAATTTTCTTCTCATTACGCTGGATCTCGACTTCATTCAAAGTACCACCACAATGACGGATAAAGGCCTTATGCTGTACAGTCAAATCCACGTTTTCAAAATTCGCTTCAGCTTCATCCGACAGTTCCCGAAAGCGGCGATCAGCTTTAATGGCAAGACTATCCAGTTCCAGAGCCTGTTCATTAAAGCCTTTCAAACGTAGACCATTTAAGCTTTTCAAACGGGATAATGCTACATAACCTTGACCTTTTTCAAAGGTATGGCTCAAGTCAATCTCAGCAGCTTCTAGCGTCATGCCTTGAGACTTATGAATGGTAATCGCCCAAGCCAGACGTAATGGAATCTGCTGGAAACTGGCAATGGTTTTGCCTGCTTCATTATCCACCGACCAGGTTTCAGGCTCTACAATCAGGGTAGTTCCATCTGTCAGTTTGACCTTTGGCAGAACCCCATGCTCATCATCATCTTCAAAGCCGATCACTTCACCCAAGCTGCCGTTGATATAGCCCATATCAAAGTTATTTTTCACGAACATGACCTTGGCATGTTTTTTCAGGGTTAAGGCTTCGGGTGCTCGGACTGAAGACTTTAAGGTTTCAATCAGTTTTTCATTACCATCACATTGCGCATCAAACTGGCGTGAATCCTGATCAATTTCATTCAGATGCTTAAAGTTAATGCTGTCGACATCCATATTGTGGGTATAGAGACGTGTATAGGTATCGCCAATATCCTGCTGACGTGTGGCCTGTAGTGCTGAACGATGTTCAGGTGAAATGGCCTGCGCACGAATGGCATTCAGAATATCATTCAGATAATCATTACCCTGACGATGCTGCTCGGTCAGATAACAAATCCGAAACTTGGCCTCAACCCAAGCATCCGACATAAAGCAGAATTTATCGCGGTTACGCTCATCATTTTTCCCAACGGGTGGCAACTGGAAAAAGTCCCCTGCTACAATGACCTGAATCCCACCAAAAGCTTCATCACTTTCCTTGAAATATTTCAGCACCTGATTGACCAGATTGAGCTGCTTGGCATGCAGCATGGAAATTTCATCAATAATTAGGACTTGTGCATTTTCCAAGTGTTCTTTCAGGTATTTACGCTCTTTCATGCGCTTCAGGTCTTCTTCAGACAAAAAGTCTTTGATCCCGATTCCGGCCCAGGTATGAATGGTCATACCATTCATATGCGTTGCCGCAATACCAGTCGATGCAGTAATCGCGACCGACACCTTACGAGCTTTCAGATAATTGATATATTGATTAAGCGTATAAGTTTTCCCTGCACCCGCAGAACCGGTTAAAAAGACATTTTCCCCTGCTTTTAAGAGCTTAAGTGCAGTTTCCTGTTTCATAAAAGAGATACCGTAAAAGAACGGCTATAGCCTAACGATTTTTGCCGGAAAAGTTAAGCTTCACGGACAGAAAAGCACTGAATCAGGTCAAGCCTGCAGGTTTAACCAGTTAATAAAATGCTGGGCAATATTGATATATTCAACTTCCGCTTTTTGATTATTTGGGTACTCAAGCTGGTCAAAGATGACTTGGTCATTTTGCAACTGACAGCCTAAAATCAGAGGTAATTTGATTGCAGGATGTGACATGCGAAAGGCCACATATTCACCTTCGACTATACGCTGTGCATAACTTGCAGCCAGACAGTTCCGGAATATTCTGGCCTCTTCAATAATCCGCTCTAGTGTTTTCAACTCCTCAAAACGCCAATTAAAATACAGTAGAAAATGTGCCTGTGTGAGTGGCCTCCAGCTGGCTAAAGCAAAGTCTTTTTTGAGCTTGGCAATAATCTCTTGCTTCTGAATCTGTTCATGCCAGGCAACTGCCTGCGTAAATAAACTGGTCCAGCTTAAATTCTTAGGCACTTCCGTTTGAGTAGAAAAATACTCCGGCAGATAATCACGGATATAACCATCAAAACAGGATTCCCGTACATGCCGGGCATGCAAGTAAAAACGCTTCCTGAACTCTACAAATGGAATCTGGTTACGTTGTAGTACATTATAAAAATCGCGGTCTTGCTGAGTTTGGGGCCGAATATAAGCCAGCACATCCTCAGGTAAATCACGGGTAATCTTATACAGATGCTGCATATAAGCCTGCATGACCCGACTTAAATTGGCATACACCCTTTTAGTCATCTGATCATCCATTGCCACTACATCCCGCAATAATCCGATCCATTCATCCAGATATAAAATCGATGGACTAATCGCAATACGATGATCCTCAATAGCCTGACGCGTCCCTTTGAGAACAACTGTTCGATTCAGCTCATGCTCAAACCAGCAATGCTGAAGAGCATATTGATGAACATCATCAATAAACAGACGTGCTGCGATATATTGAAAATATTGCAAGGTAGCTAAAACAATCTGCGGATGAACATGATGCGTATCGATAAAGCTTAAAGCTGTTGCCGCCACCCGCACACTGCTATGTTGAATATTGCTGCTCAGCCAATCCAAGATTTCCGCAGGCTGTTTAAATAACCAGTTCACTACCCGATGACAGTCAAGTAAAGGAAGTTTGGCGACTTTTTTCTGCCATAAATAAGGATTATTTTCCAGAAAATTGCGTTTGGATAGCAGATCACTCCGATGCCAGCTATCACGATTCATCAGCCGGACAAAGCCCAGTAGATGACTTTGCTCTTCGGCATGCCGATACAGCAAACGGATATCGTCAATATGGTCATTCAGTTCATGCAGATTGAACCGGTTTTCAAAGGATAAAGAGATAATCCGGTAGGTCGCTGGGTGCAGAAACTCAGGCGCACTGAAACAGAATGCATCCAGACTGTCCATCACTGACTGAATCGATAGAAACTCATCTGGCTGCAAATATTGCAAGGAAAAGATTTGCTGTAGCTGTTTTAAAACATGCGCCGGAATCTCATGTCCACTTTGAAGACAATTACTGATACAAGGCTGAGTATAAACTTCGGCTTTAATCATAAAGGAGTCGATGATTTCAGCTTGCACAAGCGACATTTGCTTTAAGCAATTAGCAACTCGTTCAGGCGCATTAACCCATATATAGACTTGATCAATAATAAGTTGACGGAGCTGTTTGGCTTTATCACGTAAAAACAGGGAATGCTGGGGCTTTAAATCCCCAGTCAGAAAGTAAATATCCTGAAAGAAAAACTCTTCCAAAACCTCTGCTTTAGCCAGCCTGGAATCAATCTGCATTTCTGCTAAGGCATGAGGACTTTCCAGATTTAAATCTTGAGGTGTATATAGCTGTATATTTAATAAGCCATTAAGCAGATCAATTCGATGCTCATCCTGATGAATCCTGAGCAAATTCTGGGCATTCACATGACCAATAAGCGCCATTTGATCCAGATACAGCTGATTTAACTCAGGAAAAATACTGAGGCATTGTTCAGCGAGCTGTCTGAATGGCAGTAACAAACCCTCCTGTTCCATATTTCCCCCTTCGTTTTAACCCTATTGAGTTACAGACCTACTGAATTTCAATCCTTTAAAATCGCTTTTTCCTTTCTATTACAGAAATTGAAGCATGGTGATTTTTTAGACGATTCGATCTCAATGTAAAGCAAAGCAGGAATGATGAAAAGACCTAGACTTCATCTTGCCGACGTCTGTCAGCCAACAGTTCTAGCCCCTGATAGATCTTGTGTTGTAAATACTCACGAAAATCAATCAGATCATTCTCGTGCTGCACATGATGAATTGGCTGCCGCGGCATAAACTGAAAATAAAAAGGCAAGCGTTTGGGAAACAGATTTTTAGGTAAGGAAGGAATCACGTCACCATGACGTAATAATTTATTGAGTTGGGGAATTTTTAATAATTTTTGAAAATACTTATGTTGAATGATCTTATTGGCATCAAATCCAATCTCATAGATTTCATCACCGCCGAGTGCAGCAAAAGGGACAATATCGTATTGAAACTCTTGTGCTAATTTCAGGAAACCGTAACGCTCTTTCCAGATCAGCTGATACTGCTCACCTTCCCGTTTCAGCACTTCACGGCCACCACCCGGAAAGACCAGAATCGAGTAGCCTTGCTGCATAGCTGAGCGCACATAGTCCTGTATACCATCAATAGCACCAAATTTCTTCACTGCTTCACGCCATAGCGGCACATAAAAATGGCTATGATCAGCAATACTGACCACAGCCACTTGATGTTCATTGTACAGGTAATCAATCAGCATTGGCGCATCAAAGATGCCATACATGGAATGATTACCGACATACATTGCAGGTCGACTGGCATCAATATTTTCAGCCCCTAAAAAAGTAGGCGTGAAATACAGTTTGGATAAGGCACTTAAGCGCCTGATCCATGCTGCGTCATGCTTGACCTGCAAAATATACTCCCGGCTTACGCCACGCGTTTTTGTACCAGGATTGAACCCACTGAATAGCCTGCACCAAATGAACACAGTACGCCATATTCGCCGTCTTCAACTTCATTTGCAGTACGATGTAAGGCAATAATGACACCTGCGGAAGAAGTATTGGCAAACTCATTCAGAATGATAGGTACCAGACCTGGTTTGGCATTTTCTTTACCCACTACCAGTTTCAGAATCAATTCATTCATGCTGGCATTGGCTTGGTGCAACCAGAAGCGTTTTACATCTGTAGGTGCAATATGATTTTTCTCAAGTTGAGCAGTAATCATCTTGGCAACCAGTGGACACACTTCTTTAAATACCTTACGACCGTCCTGACGGAAACGTTTGTCGTCAATATCTGCATTTTCAGACGTATTCAGGAAACCGAAGTTATTACGGATATTGTTTGAGAACTGGGTAAATAATGATGTATCCAGAATCTCGAAACCGGTTTTAGTTTCAGTATCTTCAATGATCGATGCAGTTGCGACATCACCAAAAATAAAGTGACAGTCACGTGAACGGAAATCGGTATGTGCAGAGGTAATTTCGACATTTACCAGCAATACACGACGTGCACCTGCTTTGATGGCATCGGCAGCCTGTTTTAAACCAAAAGTTGCTGCTGAACATGCGACGTTCATGTCATACGCATAACCTTGAATACCCAGAGCAGTCTGGATTTCAATCGCAACCGCAGGATAAGCACGTTGCAGATTTGAACATGACAGGATCACAACATCGATATCTTCAGCAGTGACACCAGCATTTTCCATCGCCTGTTTTGCTGCGATCACGCCCCATTCTGCCTGAAGGGAAATTTCATCATCTGAACGTTCACGTAGATTTGGACGTAAACGTTTTGGATCGAGGATGCCAGTTTTTTCTGACACATAACGGCGTTGTACGCCTGACGCTTTTTCAATAAATTCTGCGCTAGAACCACGACGCGCATCTAATTCGCCTGCAGCGATTTTATCTGCATTTTCGTGATTATACAGTTCCACATAAGCATTTAAACTTTCAACTAACTCTTCATTGGTAATGACATCTTCCGGATGGAACAAGCCAGTACCCGTAATACGGATGCCCATGTAAAACTCCTTCTCAAAATGACCTATATCTTAACTGATTCCAAGACGTTCCCATACTTTTTGCAGGCGAGTTGGAGAAATGGGTGTTTTCGTTTTCATCGGTTGAGAAAACAATGAGATCCTTAACTCCTCAACCATAAAATACAATTCTTTAAGGCGAGCGTCATTTTTAAACTTAAATAATTTTTCCATCCACGGATCAATTTGGTCAATGGCGGAATCATCCCTCTGTAGGTTATTTGGCAAGCGCTCTAAACGCAAGATCAGGGCTTTCAAATAACGTGGAAATTCTGACCATACGTCGGAAGGTTTCCGATAAACGAAGTCAGAAAGACTCATCAAATCAAGCTGATCCTCAATATCATCAATATTTTTTCCAAATATAGATGGGTCTAAAACCAGTAATTTACGACGGATTTCCTGCCACTGGATATAAATATCCGTGATTTCTTTCAGTGCAGTCTGGCCATGAGTCAGGAAAGATTTTTTTACATCCTCTACCAACTTTTGGAACTCTTGCATATTGACAGGCAGCTCATTAATTGACAGGTGGAGTGTGGCATAAACTAACATTTGCTCCAGTTGGGCCTTATCGCCAAGCGGTGAATATGCCAGTGCCAGCGGTTTGGAAATCTGTTTTTTCAGCTGACGCACCAGATCTCCGAGCTGCATATGCACCAGTCGGATAATCCCTTCACGATGCTGTTTGACGGCTTCAGCCTGATCATTAAAGGTCTGAATCACGACACCAGATTCATCTTTCTGTTCCAGTGCAGCAAAGTCTTTGGTAGGAACCAGTGCCTGATATTGCTTGACCACTACACCCGTCACTTTCTGCGATGCTTCAAAGACAAAGTTTTCCGGGAAGGTTTTAAATTCACCTTTTAACTGTTTCACCGGGCTATGAGTTTCAGTACGGCAACGGGCTTTTAGCTCGGCCAGATCACGGCCTTGTTCAATCACGTGACCTTTTTCATCTATCACCTTGATCAAAGGCAAGAGATATTGCTCAACCCGATCCAGGCTAAAATCTTTTTCTGTAATCTGCTCGCCACGCAACTGGAAAGCCAGAAAACTGAAAATATGCTCACGTAAATTGACTGCATCAATACGGGCTGCCAGCTTTTTCGCAGTATCTGGAATCGGCACCAGACTACGGCGTTTATCTTTAGGCAAAGTCTTTAATAAAGCTTCGATCAGTTCCAGACGCCAGCCCGGAATCCCCCATGACCAGATATTTTCATCGACCTGCGGCAAAGCCTGCAGCGGGATTTTAACCGTTGCACCATCTTCATCATGACTTGGGTCAAAACGGTAACTGGTCGCCAGGCGCAATTCACCATTACGTAAATAATCCGGAAATTGTTGTGTGGTCGGACGATCATTCAGCCACAGCGCATCATCATCAATAAACAGATAGCGTGGATCATGTGGCTCTACCGTGGCACGCCAGTCTTCAAAACTACGGCGACTCGCCACTTCTGGCGGCACTTTGGAGGCATAAAACTGGTAAATGGTTTCTTCATCCACGACCAAGTCACGACGGCGTAGCTTGTCTTCTACCCGTTCCACTTCTTCCAGTTTCAGCAAATTATGCTTCAGGAATGGAGGATTAATACCGAGATTTCCAGTGGTCAGTGCATCACGCAGGAAGATTTCATGCGCAGCAGGCTGATCCACTTTCTCATAATTGACCGGACGCTTCGGCTCGATGATCAGGCCGAATAACGAAATCTGATCATAGGCATTGACTACACCTGCTTTTTTCGACCAGTGCGGCTCAAAATAGTGATGTTTCAGCAAGTCACGCGCAGCTAGCAGAATCCATTCCGGCTCAATTTTCGCTAGAGTCCGTAAATACACCTGCGAGGTTTCAACCATTTCAAAAGCCATCACCCATGGGGTATTCGTCTTGTGCAGCGTTGATGCCGGGAAAATTCGTGCTTTCTGCTGACGAACTGCCATAAACACATTACGTTCATCAGTCTTGTTGGCAATAAAAGACAGTAAGCCAGTCAATAAAGCGCGATGCAGATTTTCATAACTAGCTTTCTTTTCATTAAAGGACAGTTTTAAGCCTTTAGCCAGATCCACCAGCTGCTCATGAGTTTTCTTCCATTCACGCAGACGTAACCAGCTCAGGAAATGATTCCGTGCAAAAGTACGGCGTTTGTTTTCACTCATACTCTCACGGTTGTTATGCAGGGTATCCCAGAGCTTGATATAAAACAGGAAATCTGAATCTGCTTCACGGAACAAGGCATGTTTCTGATCAGCCTGCATCTGCTTATCCGCAGGACGTTCACGTGGGTCTTGTACTGCCAGCGCCGCGACAATCACCAAAGCTTCATTCAGTGCACCAAAATGGGCACCGCCAAGAATCATTCGCGCCAGACGTGGATCAATTGGCATTTTTGCCATTTGCTGACCGATCTTGGTTAATCCCCCTTGTGTTCCCCCTTTATTAAAGGGGGAAGAAGTTCCCGACTGCTTTTCGTCGGCAACTTTAGGGAGATTTTTCTCTGTCATTGCCCCAAGCTCAATCAAGAGCTTGCGACCATCATTGACCAGACGGTGATCTGGTGGCTCAATGAAATCAAAATCTTCCAGTGAACCTAGGCCCAGACTTTGCATCTGTAAAATAACAGATGCCAGATTGGTCCGTTTAATCTCAGGTTCGGTAAATTCAGGACGACTTAAAAAGTCTTCTTCACTATACAGACGAACACAGACACCTGGCGCAATACGGCCACAACGACCTTTACGCTGATTGGCAGCAGCTTGAGAAACCGCTTCGATCGGTAAACGCTGCACCCGTGAACGATAGTTATAACGGGAAATACGGGCAAAACCGCTATCAATCACATAACGAATATTCGGAACAGTTAATGCTGTTTCTGCTACGTTGGTGGCGATAATAATCCGTCGACCGCCGCCCGATGGATTAAAGATTTTTTGCTGTTCAGCCAGTGCCAGACGCGCATACAAAGGAAGTACTTCAGTATGGCGTGGACCATGCTTGATCAGAGTTTCCTGCAGTTCACGAATTTCCTGTTCGGTACTGGCAAAAATCAGGATATCGGCATGTTCCGGATGACCTTTTTCCTGTGCATCCTGAAAACATTCTTCTACTGCTGCAACCACTGCACGTGGCAGATTTTCTTCAAAATCATCAAATTCGTCGTCATCACTGCCGACAATGCTCATTTCAGAAATTGGACGATAACGCACTTCTACCGGATAGCTACGCCCTTCCACTTCATAGATCGGTGCGCCATTGAAGTAGTTACTGAAACGGTTTACGTCCAGCGTTGCTGAGGTAATGATGACTTTTAGATCTTTACGACGCGGCAACAGCTGCTTGAGATAACCCATGATGAAATCGATATTCAGCGAACGTTCATGCGCTTCATCAATAATGATGGTGTCGTATTTGGTCAGGAACCGGTCATTGGCCAACTCTGCCAATAAAATACCATCCGTCATCAAACGGACAATCGAATCCTGCGAGCCCTGTTCATTAAAGCGGACCTTAAAGGAAATTGACTCACCCAATTTCTCGCCAACTTCTTCTGCAATACGCTGTGAGACGCTACGCGCAGCTAGACGACGTGGCTGGGTATGGCCAATCAGACCAGTCAGGCCTCGACCTGCCAGCATGGCGATTTGTGGTAATTGCGTAGTTTTACCGGAACCGGTTTCACCAGCCACAATAATGACCTGATGTTGCTGGATCGCTTCAATCAGCTTGTCTGCATACTGGGTAACAGGCAGATCCTGATTCAGCTTGATATTGGGAATGCGTTCGATACGCTGCATGACTTTGGCATGCGATTTTTCAAATAATTCTTGATATTGCTTTTGGTTGGCATCTTTACCTTTTTGGAGTCGATTTAAACGATGACGGTCACGCGCCATAACGAGCTGATCTACATTTAAAGGACTCTGCACTGAGAAAACACCTGATATAAAAAAAGACAATAGGCAGCTATTTTACGCTGTATTGCCCCTAAGCGAAAGAACGGCCATTTTGAATATTTTTATAATTTTTTAATTTTTGCCCTTGAATTTTACTGCTTACGGCATCATGTCTGAAGAGGCATTAAATCGGGGTGAGTCTTGTCATGATGTATTCACCATTCTACGGTTGAATCATTTATATCAAGAGCAATGCTGTTTGTGCTGATGGTGTTTTATTTTTAGCTTAATTCGGTTTTTCCGATGTATGTTATGTAAAAATACTGTTTCAGCAAGAAAAATAATTTCTGTACCCTATTGGAAATTAAATACAAACCTCAATCATGGAGACAATGATGAGCTTAATTAATACTGAAGTTAAACCGTTCAAAACAACTGCGTTCCAAAATGGTAAATTCATCGAAGTAACAGAAGCTGACCTTAAAGGTAAATGGTCTGTAGTATTCTTCTACCCAGCTGACTTCACTTTCGTTTGCCCAACTGAACTTGGCGACCTTGCTGACAACTACGAAGAATTCAAAAAATTAGGCGTTGAAATCTACTCAGTTTCTACTGACACTCACTTCACTCACAAAGCTTGGCACGATTCTTCTGAAGAAATCAAAAAAATCCAATATGTAATGGTTGGCGATCCTACTTGGACTCTTGCTAAAAACTTCGACGTATTAATCGAAGCTGACGGCCTTGCTGACCGTGGTACTTTCGTGATCGATCCAGAAGGTAAAATCCAAATCGTTGAAATCAACGCTGGCGGTATCGGTCGTGATGCTCAAGAACTTCTTCGTAAAGTTAAAGCAGCTCAATATGTACACGCTCACCCAGGCGAAGTTTGCCCAGCTAAATGGAAAGAAGGCGACGCAACTCTTGCTCCTTCAATCGACCTAGTTGGTAAAATCTAATCTGTATTAGATTGAACTGATTCAAAAAAACCACGCTTTTAGCGTGGTTTTTTATTTGAACGTTTATTTGATTGCTCTATTGGCCAACCGTTTTATTTTCCCTTTTCTTCCATCTAAAGCCATCCTACCAAATCTTTATTTTTCACTTTAAAGATCATATAAAAATCAGGCATGCATATTGCATCCTCTTCATAACAATCCCCTACTTATGCTTACAATTCAGTTATACATCTTCAATGTCAGTTGGCATAAGTTCAAGACATAAGATAATAATATTCAGTGGAGGAAAACGTATGCAAAAACTGCTAACCGTGATCTCATGGGCTTATAGTCCTTCTAGCCGCCACCTGAAAATCATTTATAGCAATGGCGATATAGAGCTCTACCATCCTGTTCCCGAATTTGTTTATGACAACCTGTTAAGACGCCAAGATAAAATGGCCTTTGTACAGAAATATCTTGAATACAACTTACATTTTGACCGGGTTTGCCTGTTTTAATTTAACTAATTTCTGCTTAACGATAAGTCACTATGAGTAAGCCAGCTCCAATCGGCAACGTACTCATGATAAAACGTGAATCCTGCTGGATCAGCTGAATAAATTCTTCTACTTCTGCAGCATGTGAAATCACATTATCCACCAGTAATACTCCACCTTTTGGCTTGAGCAATCGGGCCAAATGGGTCCAATAATCCACATAAGCATCACGTTCCGCATCTAACAATATAAAATCAAATACGTCCTGCTCAGCGTGTAGATAATGCAATGCATCTGTCACTTTAAAACCAATCAAATCCTTTAAGCCTAGCTGACTTGCATACTGCTTGGCTTGATTAACTCTTTCTGCATCTATTTCTAATGTTGTAATCGTCGCTTGAGTCTGCCGGGCGGCTTCGGCCAGCCATAAAGTGGAATAACCCGTAGAGGTACCGATTTCCAGAATACGTTTGGATTGCTGGACACGAATGAGTAATGATAAAAATCGGCCTGATTCAGGCTCAATATTTCGATAACGTTGCAGACGTTCAGTTTGTTGAAGATCATGCGTATGAAAGGTCTTATACAGTTCCTGCATAAAACTTTCAAAATGTTGTAATTGATTCATTGCTCTTCTCTGAGGTGATCTAAATAATTTTTTTATGGATTGATTAAAGTGCCTGAACCAATTTAAAGCGTTCTACTTCACGATCATCACTGGTACTAATACTTTCCGTAAACATGGATAGCGGTCGAACCCAAATCGAATAGTCACCATAAAGGCATTGATAAACCACCAGCTTTTCCTCCGTTTCACTATGCGTTGCCACATGCAGAACCTGATAAAGCTTGCCCTTATAATGTTGATAAATACCGCGTTGTAATTCCATCGTTCAACTCTCAAATGCAGAATTCCAATCTTAACCGAAAAAGAGCAATATCATTCTGAACTACTTGAAAATTCATGCTAAGCACTCATATATAAGCTTGAAATTAATCATGAATTTTTCAATACATTTGCAAAACCGATTAAATTTATAAAAACAAACTGTTTTATCTATTTATCGATTTAGCTTAGTATCTACTTATCGAATGAATTCTTACTCCTTTGGAGACGTTAGCAATGTTAGATCAAAATACTTCAGCTCAATTAAAAACACTACTTGAACGTTTGGAGGGCCCGATTGAATTAGTGGCAACTCTGGATGGCTCTGACAAATCAGCCAAAATCAAAGAACTGGTTGAGGAAATCGCCCAGCTTTCTGATCTAGTGACTGCCCGTTTTGACGGTACCAACAAACGTGCACCAAGCTTTGGTGTGGCAAAAGCCGGTGAACAGCCTCGTGTGTTCTTTGCAGGCTTGCCGATGGGCCATGAGTTTACTTCCCTGATTCTGGCATTGCTGCAAACTTCAGGCTATGCACCAAAAGTCTCTGCCGAAGTTCTGGAATCAATTAAAGGTTTGGGGATCAAATCTGACTTTGATGTATTCGTATCACTCAGCTGTCATAACTGTCCGGATGTCGTTCAGGCATTGAACCTGATTGCCATCTATAACCCGGGTACAACAGCCACCATGATTGATGGGGCTTTCTTCCAGGACGAAGTGGAAGAACGCAAAATCATGGCCGTACCAATGGTGTTTCAGGACAATGAACATATCGGTCAGGGTCGTATGACACTGGAAGAAATCATTGCCAAACTGGATACCAATGCTGCAGCCAAAGATGCTGAAAAACTCAATGCCAAAGATGCATTTGATGTCTTGGTAATTGGTGGTGGACCTGCAGGGAATACTGCAGCGATCTATGCAGCACGTAAAGGTATTAAAACTGGCATCGTGGCTGAACGCATGGGCGGTCAGGTCATGGATACCATGGACATTGAAAACTATACGTCAGTGCAAAAAACCCAAGGTCCAAAATTTGCGGCTGAAATGGAAGCACACGTGCGTG